>BBBL01000155.1 GCA_001311545.1 Thermus kawarayensis JCM 12314
CCAGGCTTCCCAGGAGGAAGAAGAGGCCGAGGAGAAGGGGTAGGGCGAGGAGGAGGGGGAGGAGGTGGAGGCCGCGGAAGAGGGGGAGGCCCCTTCTCTGGCCCAGGAGGAGAAGGCCCAGGGCCAGGAGGAGGACCAGGGCGAGGGGGAGGGCGTAGGCCAGGAGGCGGTCCACCACCCCTACCCAAAGGGGAAAGCCCTCCTCCGGGGCAGGTAGGCCACGCTCCCCCCGGGCCCCCCGGCCTCCCCGGGGCTTGCCCGGAAGGTGGGGGCGGGGGCGGAAAGGGAAAGCGCCGGAAGGCCCGGCAGGGAAAGGTGGCCGAGCCCAAACCCCAAGGCGGCGAGGAGAAGGGGAAGAAGGGGCCCGAGCGCCACCCCCTCCGCCCGGGCCAGGAGGTGGAACCCGTGGAGAAGGCCCCAGAGGCCGAGGCCCCAAGGCCCCAGGTAGAGGGCGAGGGGGAGGAGCCAAAGGGCGGCCCAGAGGCCCTTCTCCCGGCTCAGGTAGAGGCCGAAGAGGAGAAGGGCCAAGGAGGTCTTGGCCCAAAGGAGGGGCCACCCCGCCTGGGGGGCGTGGAAGAAGCAGGAAGGAAGGCGAGCCACAGGAAGCCCTCCGGGTAAAACCTCCGCCCGAGGAGGAGCAGGGGAGGGCCGAGAAGGGCGGGAAGTCCGGTGCCCAGGGCCAGGAGGAGAAGGGTCCAGCCCACGAGAAAGCCCACCAAAGAGTGCCTCATACCCTTTTCGGCCCACCAACCGGTGAGCCCCAAAGGAGCCTCTTGCCGGGGCCCCATCCTAGCTTGCGCCAGGATGGGGTGGGATCAGAGGGTGCCCTCCCTTCCGCCCGAGCGCCCGGAGGGGCGTGGGCTAGGACCTAGTTTCCTCCGGTAAAGGAGGCTGCGCAAGGGTGTAAACTGCACTCATGCTCCGGCTGGACACCCGCTTCCTCCAGGGCTTCCCCGAGGCCCTGCGCCAGCACGCCCCCCTTTTGGAAGAGGCCCGGGAGCGCCTCCTCGCCAAGCGCAAGGCTCCCGGGGCCATGCTCGGCTGGATGGACCTCCCCGAGGACACGGAGACCCTAAGGGAGGTCCGCCGCTACCGCGAGGCGAGCCCTTGGGTGGAGGACTTCGTCCTTATCGGTATAGGGGGAAGCGCCCTGGGGCCTAAGGCTCTGGAGGCCGCCTTCCGCGAGAGCGGGGTGCGCTTCCACTACGTAGACCACGTGGAGCCCGAGCCCGTCCTCAGGCTCCTCCGCACCTTGGACCCCGGGAAGACCCTGGTGAACGCCGTCTCCAAGTCGGGGTCCACGGCGGAGACCCTGGCGGGCCTCGCCGTCTTCCTGGATTGGCTTAAAGCGCACCTGGGGGAGGCCTGGCGCCGGCACCTGGTGGTGACCACCGACCCCAAGGAGGGCCCCTTGCGGGCCTTCGCCGAGCGGGAGGGGCTTAAGGCCTTCGCCATTCCCCCGAGGTGGGTGGGCGCTTCTCGGTCTTTTCCCCGGTGGGGCTTCTCCCCTTGGCCTTCGCCGGGGCTGACCTGGACGCCCTCCTCATGGGGGCCCGCAAGGCCAACGAGACCGCCCTTGCCCCCCTGGAGGAAAGCCTCCCCCTGAAGACCGCCCTCCTCCTCCACCTCCACCGCCACCTCCCCGTCCACGTCTTCATGGTCTACTCGGAGCGGCTTAAGTACCTTCCCGCCTGGTTCGTCCAGCTCCACGACGAGTCCCTGGGCAAGGTGGACCGGGAGGGCCAAAGGGTGGGCACCACCGCCCTCCCCGCCCTGGGCCCCAGGACCAGCACGCCCAGGTGCAGCTCTTCCGGGAAGGCCCCCTGGACAAGCTCATCGCCCTGGTGGTGCCGGAAAGCCCCACGGAAGACCTCCCCTTGCCCCGGGTGGAGGGCCTGGAGGAGGCCTCCTACCTCTTCGGCAAGACCCTTTTCCAGCTCCTAAAGGCCGAGGCCGAGGCCACCTACCGGGCCTTGGCCGAGGGGGGCCAGAGGGTCTACGCCCTCTACCTCTCCGAGGTCTCCCCCTACCCCGTGGGCTGGCTTCTCCAGCACCTCATGTGGCAGACCGCCTTCCTGGGGGAGCTTTGGGGGGTGAACGCCTTTGACCAGCCCGGGGTGGAGCTGGGCAAGCGCCTCACCTTCGCCCTCCTCGGCCGCCCCGGGTACGGGGAGGGCTAATGGAAGCGTGGAAATCCCTTATGATGGACGGGAGGAGGCCCGTATGGACCGCCTGAACCATCTGGGTATAACGCCGAGAAAGCAGGTTTTCTGGAACACCGCCTCCCCTATCCTGGTGGAGCACACCCTGGCCCGGGGAGAGGGTCTCCTGGCCCACAAGGGGCCCTTGGTGGTGGACACCACCCCCTACACGGGGAGAAGCCCCAAGGACAAGTTCGTGGTGCGGGAGCCCGAGGTGGAGGAGGAGGTCTGGTGGGGGGAGGTGAACCAGCTTCGCCCCGGAGGCCTTCCAGGCCCTCTACCAGCGGGTGGTGGCCTACCTCTCCGAGCGGGACCTCTACGTGCAGGACCTCTACGCCGGGGCGGACCGGCGCTACCGCCTGGGGGTGCGGGTGGTGACGGAAAGCCCCTGGCACGCCCTCTTCGCCCGCAACATGTTCCTCCTGCCCCGCCGCTTCCCCGAGGACGATGAGGCGGAGCGGTTTCAGCCGGGTTTCACCGTGGTCCACGCCCCCCACTTCCAGGCGGAGCCCGAGCGGGACGGCACAAGGAGCGAGGTCTTCGTGGCATCAGCTTCGCCCGCAGGCTTATCCTCATCGTGGGCACCAAGTACGCCGGGGAGATCAAGAAGAGCGTCTTCACGGTGATGAACTACCTCATGCCCAAGCGAGGGGTCTTCCCCATGCACGCTTCGGCCAACGTGGGGAAGGAGGGGGACGTGGCCCTTTTCTTCGGCCTCTCCGGCACCGGGAAGACCACCCTTTCCACCGATCCGGACCGCCCCCTCATCGGCGATGACGAGCACGGCTGGAGCGAGGAAGGGGTCTTCAACTTCGAGGGGGGGTGCTACGCCAAGGTGATCCGCCTTTCCCCGGAGCAGGAACCCCTCATCTACCGGGCCTCCAATCAGTTTGAGGCGATTTTGGAAAACGTGGTGGTGAACCCGGAGAGCCGCCGGGTGGAGTGGGACGACGACTCCAAGACGGAAAACACCCGCTCCTCCTACCCCATCGCCCACCTGGAGAACGTGGTGGAGTCGGGGATGGCGGGCCACCCCCGGGCCATCTTCTTCCTCTCCGCCGACGCCTACGGGGTCCTTCCCCCCATCGCCCGGCTAAGCCCGGAGCAGGCCATGTACTACTTCCTCTCCGGCTACACCGCCCGGGTGGCGGGCACGGAAAGGGGCGTCACCGAGCCCAAGGCCACCTTCTCCGCCTGCTTCGGGGCCCCTTCCTCCCCATGCACCCCGGGGTCTACGCCGCCATGCTAGGGAGAAGATCCGGAGGCACGGCCCCCGGGTCTACCTGGTGAACACCGGCTGGACCGGGGGGCCCTACGGGGTGGGGCGCCGCTTCCCCTTGCCCGTAACCCGGGCCCTCCTCAAGGCCGCCCTCACCGGGGCCTTGGACGGGGCGGCCTTCCGGGTGGACCCGGTCTTCGGCTTTGAGGTGCCCCTCGAGGCCCCCGGGGTTCCCCGGGAGCTTTTGGACCCCCGGGAAACCTGGGCGGACAAGGAGGCCTATGACCGCCAGGCGCAACGGCTTGCGGCGTTGTTCCAGGAAAACTTCCAAAAGTATGCCGATGGGGTGTCGGAAGCCGTGCGCCGGGCGGGTCCTCGGGTGGGCTGAGGTAAACCCGAGGGGCGCGTGGCGCCCGGCCCCTTGCCAAGTAGGGGCCGGGGGTATTAGGCTCCTAGGGGTGGAAGGGACAAATGTACTTCACCTTCCCCCAAGCCTTTCTGGCAGAATGGTAAGCGTTACCGTCTGGGGGACGGATTTGCCATGAGCCAGACCTCGCTTAGCCGCTACGCCTGGGGGGTGCTCCTCTGGAACGTGCTGGTGGCCCTTTGGGGGGCCTACGTGCGGGCCACGGGTGCAGGGGCCGGGTGCGGTTCCCACTGGCCCACCTGCAACGGGGAGATCCTCCCCCGCGCGCCCCAGGTGGAGACCCTCATTGAGTTCACCCACCGGGTCACCTCGGGCCTGGCCTTCCTCTCGGTGCTGGGCCTTTTCCTTCTGGCCCTTCGCTTCTTCCCCAAGGGACACCCGGGGCGGTTGGGGGCGGGGCTCGCCTTCCTCTTCATGGTCACGGAAAGCCTGGTGGGGGCCTCCCTGGTCCTTTTCGGCTGGACGGCCCACAACGTGAGCCCGGAGAGGGCCGTGGTGCAGATGGTGCACCTGGCCAACACCTACTTCCTCCTCGCCTCCCTGGCCCTCACCGCCTGGTGGGCCTCTGGGGGTGCTCCCTTGCGCCTGAGGGGGCAGGGGGCGGTGGGGTTTGCCCTCCTCCTCGGCCTTCTCGCCCTCCTCTTCCTGGGGATGAGCGGGGCGGTCACCGCGTTGGGCGACCTGCTTTTCCCGGTGCGGAACACCCTCGAGGCCCTGGAGCGCTCCCTGACCCCCGGGGAGCACTTCCTGGTGCGCCTCAGGGTTCTCCACCCCTTGATCGCCGTGAGCGTGGGGCTTTACGTGGTCTTCGCCGGGTATTTGGTGGCCCACCTGCGCCCCTCCCCCCTCACCCGGCGGCTGGCCCACGCCGTGGCCTACCTCTACGGGGCCCAGCTTCTGGCGGGGCTGGTGAACGTGGCCTCAAGGCCCCGGTCTGGATGCAGCTCTTGCACCTCTTCCTGGCCTATGCCGTGTGGCTCCTCTTCCTGCTCCTCGCCGCCTCCGCCCTTGAGCGGGGGGGCGAGGCGGGTGGAGCTGGGCGAAGGGGGGG
>BBBL01000156.1 GCA_001311545.1 Thermus kawarayensis JCM 12314
GGGGGGGATCCTTCGGCCCCTTCAGGCTCAGGTCCAGCACCAGGCGCTCGGGGTCGGCGTAGCGCTGGGCCTTCACCTCCACCGGGGCTTGGAGGCGCACCAAGACCCGCACCCCCCCCTTCTCGGGCACCACCTGGACCGAGGCCACCTCGGGGGAGTTCACCAGGAGGTCCTCGGGGGCCACGGTGAGGCCGGAAAGGAAGAGGGTGAGCAGGCCGCCTCCCTGCTCCAGGCGGTAGGCCACCCCGGCCGAGGGCAGGTCAAAGACCAGCCGGGTGAAGCCCTGGTGGACCCCACCCGGGGGAAGGCCAGGGCCAGGCTCCATAGGAAAAGAAGGCTCCAAAGCCACCGCATTCAAGCCCCATTCTAGCGGCTTGGGTGAGGGCCTGGTAAAATCTGGCTCATGGCGAAGAAGGTAGTCCTTTACAACCTGGTGGGGCACCGCTTCCTTGGGGTCAACGAAAAGGGGGACAAGGTGATGATCGACGGGGACGAGCCTTCCACCGGTCCCCGTCCCATGGAACTCCTCCTCATGGCCCTGGGGGCCTGCACCGCCTACGACGTGGTGGACATCATGCGCAAGAAGAAGCAACCCCTGGCCCGCTACCGGGTGGAGGTGGAGGGGGTGCGGGCGGAGACCCACCCCAAGCGCTACACCCACATCACCGTCACCCACATCGCCTCGGGGCCGGGGGTGACCCTGGAGGCCCTGGAAAGGGCCGTCCACCTCTCCCACACCAAGTACTGCTCCGCCTCGGCCAACCTCAACGCCGAGATCACCACCCGGGTCATCCTCGAGCCCTGGGAGGAGGGGGAAGGCTAGATGCTCCTCGCGGTGGACATCGGCAACACCTCCACCGCCCTCGGGGTCTTTGAGGGGGAGAGGCTCGTGGCCCACTTCCGCATCCACACCGACCGGATGCGGATGGAAAGCGAGTACCGGGTGATCCTGAGAAACCTCTTCGCCTTGGAAGACCTCCCCTCCCCCAAGGCCGCCCTCCTCGCAAGCGTGGTCCCCCCGGTGGAGCGGGAGATGAAGGGGGCCATAGAAAGGCTCTTCGGCATCCGGGCCCGCATCGTGGACGCCGAGGCCACGGGGCTGGAGGTGGCCATAGACAACCCCAAGGAAGCCGGGGCCGACCGCCTGGTGAACGCCGTGGGAGCCCTGGCCTACCCGAGCCCCACGGGCCGTTACATCGTGGTGGACTTCGGCACCGCCACCACCTTTGACCTGGTGGAGGCGCCCAATCGCTACCTGGGCGGGGCCATCACCATCGGTCCCCAGACCGCCGCCGATGCCTTGGCCGCCCGCACCGCCAAGCTTCCCCGCATAGACCTGGTACCCCCTAAGCAAGCGGTGGGGAAGAACACCCTCGAGGCCCTCCGCTCGGGGCTCGTCCTGGCTACGCCGCCTTGGTGGAAGGGATGGTGCGCCGCTTCAAGGAGGAGGTGGGAGAGGCCCTGGTCATCGCCACCGGGGCTTCGCCGAGACCCTCAGGCCCATCTGCCCCTCCTTTGACGTGGTAGACGAGGACCTTACCCTCAAGGGGCTTCTTCGCATCCACCTGGCGCAAGGGTGAACCAGTAGACGTACCGCCCCTCCTCCCGCAGAAGGGCGTACCGCCACCCCTCCACCCGGTAGCACCCCAGGTCCCGCCAGCGCCCCGGGGCCTCCCTCAGGAATACCCGGAGGGGCGTGCCCTCCCGGTGGGCCAAAAGGAGCCTGAGGTTCCCGCCCAAGGCTCCTGGTGGCCCCGCCTCCCCTCCCCCATGTAGAGGATGCGGCCCTCGGGCAGGAAGAGGTTCCGGTACCCCGACTCCCCCCGGTCCACCAGGAGCTACGCCGCCCGATCCCCTTCCGGGTCCTGTGGTAGGCGAAGACCTCGCTCCAGGTCAAGCTTGACACCCGCCCTTCCCCCGGCTATCATCCTAGTTGCCCGGTCGGACGCCCCCGACCCGGCATAAATCTAAGGCCCCGTGGTGTAGTTGGTTAACACACCCGCCTGTCACGTGGGAGATCGCGGGTTCGAGTCCCGTCGGGGCCGCCACGCCGAGGTAGCTCAGTTGGTAGAGCATGCGACTGAAAATCGCAGTGTCGGCGGTTCGATTCCGCCCCTCGGCACCAAGCCACCCCCGCCCTAAGGCGGGGGGCCGGTTTTAACCCCACGGCGGTGGGCCAGGACGGAAGCCCCCGGATATACTAGAAGGGTGCTCCGAACCCTAGGGGGGCTTCTTCTAGAAGGATCTTCCTTTGGGAAGAGGAAGCCCCTCTTGCTCCTAACCTACTTGGCCCTGGAAGGACCAAAGGGGCGCCGCCATTTGCAAGAACTTTTTTTGGCCTCGAGCCCAAGACGCCTCCAACAGCCTTTCTGTAGCCCTCTCCCAGCTTAAGCAGGCCGGAGTAGAGGTCCAAGGGAAAGAGATTCTGAGGACCGGGGTGGCCTGCGATGCCGTTCTCTTGAAGTCGGCCCTAGAAAAAGGGCAGCTGGAGGAGGCCCGGGCCCTTTATCGGGGCCGGTTTTTGGAGGGGGCCGACGATGGGTTAGGGGAGGAGCTGGAGGAGTGGGTCTGGTCCACCCGGGAAGCCCTAGCGGAAGCCCTGCTGTCAGCCCACCGCAGGGAGGCGGAAAAGTACCTGGCCTTGGGTCTGGTAGAGGAGGGGCAGGCGCTCTTGAGAACCGCCCTCGCCCTCCCCGGGGTGGCAGAGGATGTTCCCCAGGAGCCCCCAAGAAGGGCGGAACTTCCGGAAAGGGTACGCCGGGCCTTCTACGCCGTGGTCTGGGCCGGTCCCACCCGGGCGGCGGAGCTTCTGGGTGTGGAACCCTCAGACCTGGAGCTCCTTTGGCAGAAGGGCCTCCTGGACGCCCAGGGGCAACCCACCTTGAGGCCCCCCTTGACCCTCGAGGCCCGCAAGGTGGCCCTGGAGCTGGCCAGAAAGCTTCCGCTCTCCGAGGGGGTGTCCCTGTACCGGGCGGCCCTGCCCCTTTGGGAGCCCGAGGACCAGGCACGGGGGCGCAAGGCCCTGCTAGGCCAGGCTCGCCTTCAGGTAGAGGATAATCCGAAGGAGGCCCTGGAGTGCCTGGAAGCCTCAACCCCGACTCCGAGGTTCTTCTCCTGCGAGCGCGGGCCCTGGAGCGGCTCGGGCGGTACCGGGAGGCCCACGAGCTACTGGACCAACTCCCAGACAGCCGGAAGCCAGGGCTCTAAGAGGCGTCCTCTGCTTTCGTATGGGGAAACGGGAAGAGGCCAGGCAGCACGCAGAAAGGGCCTTTCCGGGGAAGCCTATAGCCAGGGGGAGGGGTGGAACCTCCTGGGCCTCCTCCTCATGGGGGAGGGGCGCTTTTTTTGAAGCCACAGAAGCCTTCAGCCGGGCTGCGGTGCGCTTTCTGGTGGCCGGGGAAAGGACTCGCCACCTAGGGGCCTTGAGCAACCGGGCCGTGGCCCTGGCCGAACTCGGCCAGGGGGAGGAAGCGCTCCAGGAGGTGATGCGGGCTACAGAAGGCTATCCTTTGCTGAAAGCCCGCCTCCTCCTAAACCTCGGGGTGGTAAAGGAGCGGAAGGGGGCGTGGAGGGAGGCGGAAGCTTTACCGGGAAGCTCTGAACCTGGCACAGGGCCTTGGCAACCTGGAGGCCATGGGCCGGGCCTGGAACAACCTAGGGGCCTTTACCACCGGCAAGGGCGTCAGGAGTTGGCAGCCGAGGCCTATGAAAGGGCCTTGGATCTGGCCCAGACCGCCAAAGAACACCTTCTCCTGGCGGCCGTCTTGGCCAACCGGGCCGAGCTTCTCGGGGAAAGGGCCTCCCTCGAGGAGGCCATCCGGGTCCTGGAAGAAGCGGGGCACCACGCCCTGGCCGCCCGCTACCGTGACCGGCTCCGGGAGTGAGCGTTCAGGGTCCGTTCATACCCTCCCTCTTAGCCTGTTTCCATGCCCGTAAGCGTCTGGGATCTTGATGGGCACTCCTTCCCTGCGGAGGTCAAACCATGAAGAAGCTTCTTTGGTTAGCCCTCGGCCTGCTGCTTTTAGGGGCCTGCAACCCCGGTCCCGCCAGCGTACACCTTTTCCCCTCCAGGGCCATGGTGGGGGAAGAGGTAACCGCCACCCTGAGGGGAGCGAGCCCGGAGGGAGCCAAGGTAGAGGTGGAGGGGACACAGGCAGAAGTGGTGCGGATCCAGGGAAACACCCTGTCTTCCGGGTCCCCGCGGTGCCGGGCGGCCCCCGACAGGTGCGGTTCCTCACCTCCCGCGGGGTCCTGGAATCCACCCTGGGGGTCTTAGGCCAGGTGGACCCAGGGCGCATCCTCCTACGCCTGCCCCTGGGCCAAAGGCCCAGGCTTCCCCAGGGTTTCACCCTCCTGGCCCTGGAGGACCTCTCGGGTTGTGGCTTCGCTCTGGCCGAGCTGGGTTATGACGGCAGGGCCCTGGGGCAGGCCTTGGAGGAGCTGGAAGCCCAGGACCCGGACTACAAGGCCGATCCGGAAAGCCTCTGGAGCTTTGATAGCTGGGGAGCGGAAGCCATAGGCGCTCCGGCCGCCTGGGAACGGGGGCTATCTGGCCGGGGGGTCCAGGTGGCCGTGCTGGACACGGGGGTGGACCCGGCTTTTCCCCAGCTTCCCGGCTATGACTTTGTGGAAAACGACACCGTGCCCCAGGACGCCTTCCCCGGCGGCCACGGCACCGGGGCGGCGGGCCTGGTGAAGGAGGTGGCCCCAGAGGCCCAGATCGTCCCGGTACGGGTCTGCGAGGGGAACGGGGTCTGCCGCGCCAGCCGGGTGGTGCGGGGGGTGTGCTGGGTGGTACAGCACCGCCAGGTCCCACGGTCCTCAACCTGAGCCTGGGGGGGCGACACCCCGGTAGAGGCCCTGAAGCTCTCCCTGCAAG
>BBBL01000157.1 GCA_001311545.1 Thermus kawarayensis JCM 12314
CGCGGATGGACCCGCCCCCCACGGCGGTCACCGTGGCCAGGACCAGAACCCCCAGGAGGTCAAACCCCTTCTCCACCCCCTTGAGGCCCCGGTGGCGGCGAAGACCCAGGTGCCGAGCCAGACCAGTCCCTCAACCATCCAGAAGCACCACCGCCCGGGCCTGGACGTGGCCCGGGGCCAGGCCCTCCGAGGTCTTGAAGCCAAGGCCCACGCGGTCCTTCGGGAGGCCCAAAAGCCGGGCCAGGTTCCCCACCAAAGCCTCCCGGTGGGGGGAGAGCTTGGGCCGGTCCAGGGTGAGGACCAGGCCCGCCTGCAGGAGCCGCCCGCCCCGCCCGGCCACCAGGCGCAGGGCCTCCTTCAGGAACACCTCGCTCCTCACCCTTGCCAGCGGGGGTCGGTGTCGGGGAAGAGGAGGCCGATGTCCCCGAGGCCGTAGGCGGAAAGGAGGGCGTCGGTGAGGGCGTGCAAAGCGGCGTCCCCGTCGGAGTGGGCCAGGGCCCCCACGGGGCTTGGGATGAGGAGGCCGCAGAGGTAGAGGGGCCTCCCCTCCTCCAGGCGGTGGCTGTCCTCCCCGTAGCCGAGGCGCATGGCTATACTTTAGGACATGCCGAGCTTTCAGGAGGCCCTGGCCCTCATGGAGGCCTGGACGGAAAGCGAGTCCCTAAGGCGGCACATGCGGGCGGTGGAGGTGGCCATGCGGGCCTATGCCCGCCGTTTCGGCGAGGACGAGGAGCTTTGGGCCATGGCCGGGGTGCTCCACGACATGGACTACGAGAAGTACCCCGAACTCCATCCCTATAGGGGTGTGGAGGAGCTTAGGCGTCTGGGCTACCCCGAGGAGGTTCTCGCGGCCATCCTGGGCCACGCCAGCTACACCGGGGTTCCCCGGGAAAGCCTCATGGCCAAGGCCCTCTTCGCCGTGGACGAGCTCACGGGCCTTATCACCGCTGCCGTTTACGTGCGGCCGGACCGTTCCATCTTAGGCCTGGAGCTCCCCAGCCTCAAGAAGAAGTTCAAGGACAAGGCCTTCGCCAAGGGGGTGAACCGGGAGGAGATCCGGCTTGGGGCCGAGGAGCTGGGGGTTTCCCTGGAGGAGCACATGGCCTTCGTCCTCGAGGCCATGAGGGAAGAGGCCGGGCTCCTCGGCCTCAGGTAGTTGTCTCCCGGCGCCCTTTCCGCTAGGGTGGAAAAGGTGGCGCTCCCCGACCTCACCCCTTACCTCGGGCAGATGACCTTCGGCGGCCTCGCCGGGTACGCGGTGGGCTACACCCTCAAAAAGGTGGGCCGCCTTTTGGCCCTGGTCCTGGGCCTCCTCTTCGTGGCCCTCCAGCTCCTGGCCCAAGGGGGGTACGTTCAGGTGGACTGGACCCGCATCCAGAAAGACGTGGAGCCCCTCCTGCAGCAGCCCGGCCTGCAAAGCCTTTGGGAGAGGCTCCTTTCCACCCTAACCTACAACCTTCCCTTCGGGGCGAGCTTCGTGGGCGGGCTCCTACTGGGCCTCCGGGCGGGCTAAGCGCCCACGGCTTTCCCCAGGGCCTCCCTTAGGGTTTCCGCCGCCCGCAAAAGCTCCTCCAAGGGCCTCACCAAGCGATCCGCACCCAGCCCACGCCCCCCCGGTCCAAACCCCCGGCCCGGGGCGAGGGCCACCCCCCTCTCCACCAGGCTCAGGGCGAACTCCAGGTCGTCCACCCCCTGGGGAAGCCTCCCCCAGAGGTACATGGTGGCCCTGGGGGGAAGGAGGGCAAGGGCCCCTTGCAGGGCCTGGGCCATCCCCAAGGCCCGCTCCCGGTAGACCCGGGCGTAGCCTCGGGTCACCTCCTTGGGGGTCTTCAGGGCCTCCACCCCCATGCGCAGGATCCCGGCGTACTGGTTGAAGTCCACCACCCCCTTGACCCGCTCCAGGCGGGCGAGGGCCTCCTCGCTCCCCAGGGCAAAGCCCAGGCGGAAGCCCGCCAGGTTGTAGCTCTTGGATAGGGAGAAGAGCTCCACCACCCGCTCCTTGGCCCCGGGAAGGGCCAGGGGGGAAGGAGCCTCCCCCTCGTAGACCTGGTCCACGTAGGGGTTGTCGTGGATGAGCCAAAGGCCATGTTTCCGAGCCAGGGCCAGGGCCTCCTCAAAATAGCCCCAGTCGGCCACGGCCCCCGTGGGGTTGTTGGGGTAGTTGAGGAGGAGGACCTTGGCCTCCTTCCAGGCGTTTTCCGGCACCGCCTTCAGGTCGGCGAGGCCGTCTTTCCGCAAGGGGATGAGGAAGGTCCTCAAGGAGGCCACCCGGGCCGCCCCGAAGTAGCTGGGGTAGGCCACCTCGGGAAGGAGGAGGAGGTCATGGGGCTCGGTGAGGGCGAGGAGGAGGTGGGCCAGGCCCTCCTGGCTTCCGATGAGGGCCAGGGCCTCCCGCCTGGGGTCCAGGCCCACCCCGTACCTTTGCCCGTACCAGCGGCAGGCGGCCTCGAGGAAGGAAAGGGTGCAGCTCCTCAAGCAGTAGCCGTAGGTGGAGGGGTCCTCCAGGGCCTCCCGGAGGGCTTCCATGGGTGCCTGGGGGGAAGGAGGTCGGTGGAGCCGATGGAGAGGTCCACGAGCTTTACGCCCTTCTCCTTCGCCCTGCGCTTGGCCTCGTCCACCACCAGGAAGACCGAGGGCTCGGGCACCCTACTCATGGTGCCCCTCCTTCCAGGGCTTGCCCGTCACCAGGGAGAGGGCGTGGGGCAGGACGGGGAGCACCGCCTCCAAAGACTCCCTCGCCCCCTTGGGGCTTCCCGGGAGGTTCAGGATCAGGGTCTTCCCCCGCACCCCCGCCACCCCCCGGGAGAGGGCGGCCATGGGGGTCTTCTGGAACCCCATCAGGCGCATGAGCTCCGCGAGGCCCGGCACCTCCCGCTCCACCATCTCCCGCGTGGCCTCCGGGGTCCGGTCCCTGGGGGCAAGCCCCGTCCCCCCGTTGGTGAGGATGAGGTCCAGGCCCTCCCGGTCCGCCCAAAGCCTGAGGACCTTCTTGATCATGGGGGCTCGTCGGGGACGATCTCGTAGGCCGCCACCTGGTAGGGCCCCCCCTCCAGGGCCTCCCGGATGGCCAGGTGGGTGGTGTCCTGCCGCTCGCCCCGGTAGCCCTTGTCGGAAACCGTGAGGATGCCCACGCGGAACATCTGCCACCAGGCTACCACAACCGGTGCCCGCCCGGGTTTCCCCCAAGACCCCTTCCAGCGTCCCCACTCTCCCAGCATAATGGCCCCATGTGGACCTTCCCCCAGCGCCTGGAGGGGCGGTACGTGCGCCTGGAGCCCCTCACCCTCGCCCATCTTCCCGCCTTCCTGCGCCACTACGACCTCGAGGTCTACCGCTTCCTAAGCCGCGCCCCAAGGGCCGGAGAGCCCTTAGAAGAGGCCTTAAGGGCCCACCTGGAGGGGCTTCTTTCCGAACCCGGCCGGGTGAACTGGGCCATCCTCCTGGGGGAGGAAATGGCCGGTCGGATCTCCGTCATCGCCCCCGAGCCCGAGCACGCCAAGCTGGAGATGGGCACCATGCTCTTCCGGGCCTTCTGGGGAAGCCCCGCCAACAAGGAGGCCAAGTACCTCCTCCTCCGCCACGCCTTTGAGGAGCTTCGGGCGGAAAGGGTCCAGTTCAAGGTGGACCTGAGGAACGAGAGGAGCCAGAAGGCCCTGGAGGCTTTGGGAGCGGTGCGGGAGGGGGTGTTGCGCAGGCACCGCAGGCTTCCCGATGGCACTTTCCGCGACGACGTGGTCTACAGCATCCTCCGGGAGGAGTGGCCCGGGGTAAAGGAGAGGCTCCAGGCAAGGCTTTATGCTTCGGGAAGGCCTTAGCCTCCTCGTCCTCCTCCTCGCCTACCTGGGCCTCGCCCTGGGAGGGCTTCCCGGCTACCGCATGAACCGGGCGGGGGTGGCCTTGGTGGGGGCAAGCCTCCTCGTGCTCCTCGGGGAGCTGGACCTCCAAGAGGCCTGGCAGGCCCTGGACGCCCCCACCCTGGTCTTCCTCTTCGGGGTCATGGTCCTGAACGCCCACCTGGGCTACGCGGGCTTCTTCGCCCTCGCCACCCAAGGCCTCCTCCGCCTGGCCCGCACGCCCTTTTCCCTCCTCGTCCTCCTCTCCTTCGGGGCGGGGGGGCTTTCCGCCCTCTTCCTCAACGACACCATGGCCCTCCTCCTCGCCCCCCTCGTCCTCCGCCTCGCCCGGGGCCTGGGCCTGAACCCCGTGCCCTACCTCCTGGCCCTCATGGCCGCGGTGAACACGGGAAGCCTCATGACCCCCACGGGGAACCCCCAGAACATCCTGGTGGCGAGCCTTTCGGGGATTCCCTACCTGGACTTTCTTCGGGCCCTTTTCCCCGTGGCCCTTTTGGGGCTCGCCCTGCAGGTGGGGCTCCTGGCCCTCCTCTACCCCGAGGTGCGTTCCTTTAGGCCCCTCCCGCCCCTTCCTCCCCTGCGCTACCGGCTCCACCCCGGGCTTCTCCGCAAAGGGCTCCTCGTGGCCTCGGGGCTTCTTCTCGCCTTCCTCCTCGGTTACCCCATGGCCCAGGGGGCCCTGGTGGCGGCAGGGCTTCTCGTCTTTAGCCGGAGGCTCCGCTCGGAGCGGTACTTCAGGCGGGTGGACTGGGAGCTTTTGGTGATGTTCGGGGGGCTTTTCGTCCTTACCGAGGGGGTCCGCCGCCTGGGGCTGGCCGAGGCCCTCCTGCCCCTTGCCTCTAGCCCCCTCGGGCTCCTCCTCGCCGCCACCCTCCTTTCCCTCCTCCTCTCCAACGTGCCCGCGGTCCTCCTCCTCGCCCCCTTGGCCCACACCCCTGAGGAGTGGCTCCTCCTCGCCGGGGGGAGCACCCTGGCGGGGAACCTCACCCTGCTTGCCAGCGTG
>BBBL01000158.1 GCA_001311545.1 Thermus kawarayensis JCM 12314
CGCGCCCGCCTGGGCTCTCCCCCGGCCCTCTTCACCCCCGAGGAGCGGCTTCGCCTGGCCATCTCCCGCCGCCTCCTTTTCGCCTACGAGCGCCGCCACCCGGGGCTTTTCAGCGAGGCCCTCCTCGCCTACTGGGAGGTCATCCGTGTACAGGAGTCCGCGGGAAGCCCATGAGGCCCGGATCTACACCGTGGCCTACCGGGTCTACGGGACCATCTACCTGGTGCCGGGGTCCGGCACCGCCGATCTTCTCAACCAGGAGCGGGTCTACCTGCCGGTGACCGGGGCTTTGGTCTATAGCCCCGGCTTTCGCCACCCCCCGAGGCCCAGGACCTCAAGGCCAGCACCGGCTTTTTGGCCCTCCGCAAGGAGCGCATCCAGTGGGTGGTGGGGGGAAAGGCCTCGGAGCCCCGCACAAGCCCCGGCCTTTTGGAAAGGCGGCGCCTGGCCTTTCTCTTCGGGGACTACCTCCTGGCCGGGGAGCTTCTTCTGCCGCGGGGAGTGAGGCTTTCCGACTTCCTTTCCCAGGCCAAGCCCTTCCAGACCCTCTGGGAGGCCAGCCTTTACCTCCTCGCCCCCGACAAGCCCATGGTGGACCTGGAGCCTCTGGAGAGCTTTCCTTTCGTCACCCTCAACCTGCGCCTGGCCGAGGGGGTGGTGGAGGCCCCGGGGGAGGCCCGGGACCCCAGGCTCACCCTATTTGGCTGAGGGCCTCCCGGAGGCGGGCGATCTGGTCCAGGTTCTCCCTTAGCCTCGCCTCCTCCGCCTCCACCACCTCCTTTGGGGCCTTTTCTCTGAACCCTGGGGCGGAAAGCTTCCGCTCGCTCTTCTCCGCCAGGCTCAGGAGCTCCTTGAGCCGCTTCTCCTGGCGGCGCTTCCACTCCTCCAGGTCCAGAAGGCCCTCCAAGGGCATCCGCACCGTCACCTTGGGCATGGCCTTCACCAGGGCCTTTTCCGGCCTTGCGGAAAGGAGCTCGGCCCGGCTCAGGAAGCGGAAGGCCTCCAAGTTCTCCCGCACGGGGGCCACCTCCCCCTCGAGGTACACCCGCACCTCCTGGGCCGGGGGAAGCCCCGCCTCGGCCCTTAGGGCCCGCACCGCCGCCACCGCCTGCTTGAGGGCTTCAAACCGGGCCTCGGCCTCGAGGTCCCGCTCCCCGGGCTCGGGCCAGGGCTCCCGGGCGAGCTCCTCCACCCGGTGAGGGCCTGGTAGAGCTCGCTGGTGAGGAAGGGCATCACGGGGTGGAGGAGCTTGAGGAGGGCGGCGAGGGTCCCTTCCAGGGTCCTCAGGGTGTGGGCGTTCCCCGCCCTGAGGGCGGGCTTAGCGGCCTCCAGGTACCAGTCGCAGAACTCGCTCCAGACGAGCTCGTACACCTCCCGGGCGGCCTGGGCCAGGTCCAGGGCTTCGTAGAGGGCGGTGATCTCCTCCACGCCCCGGCTTAAGCGGCTTCGCATGAAGCGGTCCGCCAGGGTAGGCTCGTCCCTTTGGGGGCTGAACTCCTTCCGGGCGAGAAGGACGAAGCGGGCGGCGTTGTAGAGCTTGTTGGCGAAGTTTCGGGCCATCTCCAGCCAGCGGAGGTCAAGCCTTATGTCCTGCCCCCCCGTGGCTAGGTAGGTGAGGGCGAAGCGCAGGGCATCGGCCCCGTAGCGCTCCACCATCTCCAGGGGGTCTATCACGTTCCCCTTGGACTTGGACATCTTCTGGCCCTTCTCGTCCAGCACGAGCCCGTGGAGGAGGACGGTCTTGAAGGGCCTCTCCCCCATGAAGTGGTAGCCCGAGACCTCCATGCGGGAGACCCAGAGGAAGAGGATGTCGTACCCCGTGACCAGGACGTCCCCCGGGTAGAAGGCCTTGAGGTCTTCCGTCTCCTCGGGCCAGCCTAGGGTGGAAAGGGGCCAGAGGGCCGAGGAGAACCAGGTGTCAAAGACGTCCTCGTCCCGCTTGAGGCGTGGGCTCCCGCAGGCCTCGCAGGAGCCGGGGTCTTCCAGGTAGCCCTCAGGGTGCGGCACGTTCACCGCCCCGCAGTCCTCGCAGTACCAGGCGGGGATCTGGTGCCCCCACCAGAGCTGCCGGGAGATGTTCCAGTCCCGGACGTTCTCCAGCCACTCTATGTTGACCTTTTTCCAGCGCTCGGGGACGAAGGCGATCTCCCCCCGCCTTAGGCCCTCCAGGACCTCCTCGGCCAAAGGCCGCATCCTAAGCCACCACTGGGGGAACTGGGCGTACTCAATGGGGGTGCCGCACCGGGAGCAGGTGGCGAGGGCGATGGTGTAGTCCTCCTCCTTCACCAGGTGGCCTGCCTCCCGGAAGAGCTCCACCGCCTTCTTCCGGGCCGCAAAGCGGTCCAGGCCCCTTAGGGCCTCGGGGACCCTCTCCCCTTCCATCTTCCCTTCCAGGTTGATGACGGAAACGGGCTTTAGGCCGTGGCGCTCCCCGATCTCGTAGTCCAGGGGGTCGTGGGCCGGGGTGACCTTCAGCGCCCCGGTGCCGAAGTCCCTCTCCACGGCGGGGTCGGGGAGGATGGGGATCCAAACCTCCGTGAGGGGGATGCGGGCCCTTTTGCCCATGAGGTCCCGGTAGCGCTCGTCCTCGGGGTGGACGGCGATGGCTTGGTCGGCGAAGACGGTCTCCGGGCGGACCGTGGCGATCTCTATGTGCCCTCCCCCTTCCACCTCGTAGCGCAGGGTGTAGAGCTTGCCCGGGGTGGGCTCGGTCTCCACCTCGAGGTCCGAGAGGGTGGTTTCGCACCGGGGGCACCAGTTGACCAGGCGGGGGGCCCGGTAGGCCAGGCCCTCGTGGTAGTAGCGGCAAAAGGCGTAGCGCACGGCCCGGGAGCGCTTCTCGTCCATGGTGAAGGCCTCCCGGCTCCAGTCGGCGCTGGCCCCCAGGCGCTTCAGTTGCTTCAGGATCGTCCCCCCGGACTCCTCCCTCCACTGCCAGACCCTTTCCAGAAACTTTTCCCGCCCCAGGTGGTGCCGGGTCTTTCCCTCCTTCAGGAGGAGGCGCTCCACCACCACCTGGGTGGCGATGCCGGCGTGGTCGGTGCCGGGAAGCCAGACCGCCTCAAACCCCCGCATGCGCTTGTAGCGGATGAGGCGTCCTGGAGGCTGTTGTCCAGGGCGTGGCCCATGTGGAGGGAGCCGGTGACGTTGGGGGGCGGCATGAAGATGACGAAGGGGGGCTTGCCGCTTTTGGGGTCCGCCACGAAGGGGTTCTTCGCCCACTTCTCCGCCCACTTGGGCTCCACGGACTTGGGATCGTAGGCCTTGGGTAGGTCCATGCTACCCTTTACTTTACCGGTAGGGGCTAGTATGGAGCCATGGGCGAGGCGGCCCGGGCGTTGCCCTTGAGCCTTGGGGCCTACCTGGAGATGGAGGCCCAGAGTCCCCTGCGCCATGAGCTCGTGGAGGGGGTTCCCTACGCCATGGCCGGGGCCAGCAAGGCCCACAACCTCCTCGTGCAGAACCTGGCTTTCCTCCTCAGGGAGGCGGTCCGCAGGAAGGGGTGCCGCCTCTACACGGAGACCGTGAAGCTAAAGATTTCAGACCGCACCGTCTATTACCCGGACCTCATGGTGGTCTGCGGGAGCCCCTCGCCCCATCCCCTTTACGAGGAGGCCCCCTGTCTGGTGGCGGAGGTGGTTTCCCCCTCCACGGAGCGCCTGGACCGGGGAGAGAAGCGCTGGAACTACCTCTCCCTGCCTTCCCTCGAGGTCTACCTCCTGGTGGGTGCGGCCGAGCCCCGGGTGGAGGTGTACCGCAAGGGGGAGGAGGGAGTGGTCCACGAGGTCTACACCGAGGGCCAGCCCCTCTTGCCTTGCGTGGACCTCCCTTTGGACCTGGCCTCCCTTTACGAGGGGGTGGAGCTGGAGAGGGCGTAGAGGTAGTACCGCCCTTCCCCCAGGTGGAAGAAGGCCTCCTCGTAGGCCAGGCCTTCTACGGGGGTCCCTAGGGGGATTCTGAGGAAAACCCCGCCCACCCGGACCCCCTCGGGCAGAACCTCCAGGGGGCCTTGGGCCACCTCCTGGCTCTCCGCCTCGGGGTCATTCAAGGGGGTGTGGAGGAGGCGCACCGGGAGGCCTTGGAGGCTGTGGAGGACGTTCCTGGGGTCGCCGAAGGGCGCCCGGTGGAGGAGGCGCTCCTCCACCTCCACCACCTCCCCCAGAAGGGCGTAGCGGTCCAGGGGGAGGAGGGCCCTGCCCCCTTCCAGGAGGACCAGGAAGCGGGTCCTGTCCTCCTCGCTTAGGCGCACGGGGGCCTTGTGGCGGCCCACCCTGGGGTCCTGGTCCAGTCTCCCCCGGAGGAGGGCCTTGGCGGCCTCCAGGGCCTCCTCCCGGGTGGCGTAGAGGCTGTAGGGGTTTACCTTGAAGAGGAGCTCGTGGCCCCCGGGGCCCTGCACCAGCCAGGCCAGGTGGAGCTCCCAAAAGCGCTTCTTCTGCCACTCGGGGTACACGGGCGAGTATACTGTGCCTTCTCCCCTTGCCCAAAACTATCCTCGGGTATACTCTAGCCCCGGTATGGCGCTATCCGAAGAGCGGGTCCTCGAGGCCCTGCGCACGGTGATGGACCCGAGCTGGGCAAGGATCTGGTCTCCCTGGGGATGGTGGGGGAGGTGCGGGTGGAGGGGAGGAGGGTGGACCTCCTCGTCCAGCTCACCACCCCGGCCTGCCCCTTGAAGGGCCAGATAGAGGCGGACATCCGGAAGGCCCTCCTGCCCTCGGGGCGGAGGAGGTGCGGGTGCGCTTCGGGGGAGGCGTGAGGCCCCCCGAGCAGTACCCCATCCCCGGGGTCAAGCACGTGGTGG
>BBBL01000159.1 GCA_001311545.1 Thermus kawarayensis JCM 12314
CCTGGGGGCTGGGGTGGGCACCACGGCCACCCTGCTCTGGGCGGCCTTGGCGGGCCGGAGGAAGCTTTACGGCTTGCCCTTCCCCTCTTCCTCCACCGCCTCGTCCTTTCCCTTTTGCTTCTGCTTGTCGGATGGGTGCCCGGGGTCCTCCTTTGGCACCTCCTGAGCCACCTCCTTTACGCCCTCCTCTACTGGCCCCTGGGCGGGGTTTACAGCGCCTTGGCGAGGGTCTTTTTCCCCGGCGCAGGGTGGTCCCGAAGTACCTCCGTCGGGAGGCGCTGGACTCGCCCCTTCTGGCCCTGGCCCTGGTCCGGCGGGAGCTCGCCCGGGTGGCGGACGCCGTGCGGGGGATGCTGGTCCAGGCCATCCGGGTGCTGGCCCAGGAGGAAGGGGGCGAGGCCTCCCTGCAGCCCCTGGAGGAGAAGGTGGACGCCCTCACCCGGGAGCTGGTGCTTTACACCTCGGAGCTCGCCAGCCGCACCCAGGAGGAGAAGGCGGTGAAGCTCTTCATGGCCGCCAGCGAGCTGGAACAGCTGGGGGACCTGGTGCGCCGGGTGGTGCGCCAGGTGGAAAGGCTTTGGGGCCAGGGCCTGCGCTTTAGCCAGGAGGGTAAGGAGGAGCTCCTCCAGGCCTTGGGCCGGCTCCTCACCCGGATGGAGCATCTAGGGGCGGCCTTGGCCACCGGGGAGAAGGCCCTGGCGGAGGAGGTGCTGAGGGAGGACCTGCGCGAGTACTTCCAAAGCCTGAGGCGGGCCCACCTGCACCGCCTCGAGGCCGGCCTCACGGAAAGCCGGGCCAGCACCCTGGCCCATCTGGACATCCTCCTCACCCTGGAGACCCTGGACCAGGGCCTCGTCCGCCTGGCCCAGCTGGTCCTGGAGCTTTAAGCTAAGAGGCGTGCTGAGGATCCTAGGCGGCAAGGCCAAGGGCGTGCCCTTGAAGGTGCCGGCCTCGGCGCGTCCTTCCCCGGTGCGCCTGCGCAAGGCCCTCTTTGACTACCTCCGCCCCCGTTACCCCCGGCGGGGGCGGTTTTTGGACCTCTACGCCGGGAGCGGGGCGGTGGGGCTGGAGGCGGCCAGCGAGGGCTTTGAAGTTACCCTGGTGGAAAAGGACCCCGAGGCCGTCGCCCTCCTCAAGGAAAACGCCCGCCGCGCCGGCCTTTCCGTGCGCATCGTCCCCCTTCCGGTGGAGGTCTTCCTGCCGGAGGCTAAAGCCAAGGGGGAGCACTACACCGTGGCCTTCATGGCCCCCCCCTACCCCATGGACCTGGTGGCCGCTTTCCGGGCCCTTCTGGAAAGCGGCCTGGTGGAGAAGGGAGGGCTTTACATCCTGCAGCATCCCAAGGAGCTTTACCTGCCTATGGGGGAGCGGCGGGTCTACGGGGAGAACGCCCTTACCCTTGTGGAGGTCTAAATGCACGTGGTCTATCCCGGAAGCTTTGACCCCCTCACCAACGGCCATCTGGACGTGATCCAGCGGGCGAGCCGCCTCTTTGACCGGGTCACGGTGGCCGTCCTAGAAAACCCCAACAAGCGGGGCCAGTACCTCTTTAGCGCCGAGGAGCGCCTCGGGATCATCCGCGAGGCCACGGCCCACCTCAAGAACGTGGAGGCCGCCACCTTTTCTGGCCTCCTGGTGGACTTTGTGAAGCGGGTGGGAGCCCAGGCCATCGTCAAGGGCCTCCGGGCGGTTTCCGACTACGAGTACGAGCTGCAGATGGCCCACCTCAACCGCCAGCTCCTGCCGGGTCTGGAAACCCTCTTCATCCTGGCCGCCACCCGCTACTCCTTCGTCTCCAGCACCATGGTCAAGGAGATCGCCCGCTACGGGGGGGACGTGTCCAAGCTGGTGCCCCCTGCCACCCTCAGGCCCTCAAGGCCAAGTTCGGCTAGGGTAAAATCCCCCGTGGAGGTCGTCATGAAGGCCTTGACCAGCAAGTACGGCAACGCCTGGAACTCGGCCATCTCATCGGCGGCGAGGAGGTGTACGAGGGGAGGCCCCTGGAGCGCCACAACCCCTCGGACCGCGAGGACCTGGTGGCCCGGTTTCCCGAAGGCACCAAGGACACCCTGCGCAAGGCGGCCCTGAAGGCCCGGGAGGCCTTCGCCGAGTGGAGCCGCACCCCCGCCCCGGTGCGCGGGCAGGTCCTCTTCAACCTGGCCAAGATCCTGGAGCGGGAGAAGCCCACCCTCACCCGCCTCATGGTGCGGGAGGTGGGGAAGACCTTTAAGGAAGCGGCGGGGGACGTGCAGGAGGCCATAGACACCGCCCTCTTCTTCGCCTCCGAGGGCCGGAGGCTCTACGGCCAGACCGTGCCCAGCGAGATGCCCCATAAGGAGCTCTTCACCTTCCGGAGGCCCTTGGGGGTGGTGGGGATGATCACCGCCGGAAACTTCCCCATCGCCGTGCCCAGCTGGAAGCTCATCCCCGCCGTGCTCACCGGGAACACGGTGGTGTGGAAGCCCTCCGACGACTCCCCGGCCCTCTCCTACATCTTCGTCAAGCTCTTTGAGGAGGCGGGCCTCCCCCCCGGGGTGATCAACCTGGTCTTCGGCGGGGGCAAGGACTCCACCGGGCAGTGCTGGTGGAGCTCATGGACGAGGGGCTTCTCAACAAGTTCGCCTTCACCGGCTCCACCAAGGTGGGCCGCTGGATCGGGGAGGTGGCGGGGAGAAACCTCATCCGGCCCACCCTGGAGCTGGGCGGGAAGAACCCGCTGGTGGTCATGCGCGATGCCGATCTGGACCTGGCGGTGGAGGGGGCCTGGTGGAGCGCCTTCGCCACCGGGGGGCAGCGGTGCACCTCGGCGGGAAACATCCTGGTGGACGCCCCCATCTACGAAGCTTCAAGCGCCGCTTCCTGGAGAGGGTGGAGGCCACCCGGTGGGCAACCCCCTCCTCCACCCCGAGGTCACCTACGGCCCCTTCATCAACGAAAGGCTCTTCCAGCGCTGGCTGGAGCACTACGCCTGGGGGGAGGAGGACGGGGCCACGCTGCTTTTGGGCCGGGGACGCATCACCCGGGAGAACCCCTACCCCCATTTCCTGGGGGACCCGGAGGCGGGGCTATATGGCTGGCCCACGGTCTGGGAGGCCCGGCCCGGCATGCGCCAGTTCCAGGAGGAGATCTTCGGCCCCACCATCAACCTGGTGAAGGTGGACGGCATAGAGGAGGCCATAGAGGTGGCCAACAGCACCCCCTATGGCCTCTCCAGCGCCATCTACACCAACCACCGCCACTGGGCCTACCTCTTCAAGGTGGGCATCCGCGCTGGCATGACCAGCATCAACAACACCACCGTGGGGGCGGAGGCCCACCTGCCCTTCGGCGGGGTGAAGGCCAGCGGCAACGGGGCCCGGGAGTCGGGGATCTGGGTGATTGAGGAGTACACCTACTGGCATGCGGTGAACGAGGAGTACTCGGGGAGGCTGCAGCTCGCCCAGATGGACACGGGCTACGTGAGCCCCAAGGCCCCCACCCTTGGGCCGAGGTCCTGGGGTTTTAAGTACCCCACCGCGGCGAAAGCCGCGGTGGGGGCCCCCAAAAAGACTCCGAAGCCCAAGCGCGGGCACTTAGCTACTGGGCGCTTTCCAGATCCGGCCTTAGCCGCACCGCCTCCCTTAGGTAGACGTGGCGCACCCGGTCCTGGGGAGTGTCGGTGTTCCAGAGGGCCAGGACGCGTATGACCCGGGGGAGGCTTCCCGGCACCGGCACCTCCTGGGCGGAGAGGAGGGGGACCCGGTGCATGCCGATCTGCCTTGCGGCCTCGGCGGGGAAGGCCGAGGCCAGGTCATGGGTAACGGTGAAGATGACGGCGGCGAGCTCCTCGTAGCTCTTTATGCCGTTGGCCTCCAGCATCCTCAGGAGGAGCTCCCGGGTGGCCTGGTGGATGGCCTCCGGCGTGTCCTCTTCTACGGTGATGGCGCCCCGAATGCCCCGGACCATGGTTAGGCTCCATCCTAAAGGGTTTTCCCCCGGGGAGCAAGTTGGGTAGACTTTGCGGCATGAACCTCATGGCGGTCTTCGCCCACCCCGATGACGAGATAGGCGCTGCGGGCACCCTGGCCTTCCATGCCCGCCGGGGGGACCGGGTGATGCTGGTCTGGATGACCCGGGGGGAGTTGGCCAGCCAGTTCGGCGAAGCCCCCCCCGAGGAGGTGGCCCGGGTGCGGGAGGAGCACGGGCGGCACGTGGCGGGCCTCCTCGAGGCCGAGTACCGCTTCCTTCCCTTCCAGGACACCTTTCTTACCGGCGGGCGGGAGGAGGCCTTGGCCCTGGCCCGGCTCATGGCCGAGTTCCGGCCCGATGCGGTGATCACCTGGGACCCCCTGGACGTCCACCCCGACCACCGGGCCACCCACCGGGCGGTCCTTTCCGCCCTAAAGCTCTGCCGCATCCCCAAGCTGGTGGGGGAGGCCCACCGGGGGCCCGTGCGCCTCTACCACTACCCCAGGCGGGAGCTCCTTCGGCCTTGGGTCTACGTGAACGTGACGGCCACGGAGGAGGTGGCGGAGGCGGTGTTCGGCTTCTACCAGGAGTTTTACCGCTGGCCCTTCAGCCTGGAGGAGTTTCGGGCCCGGCGCCGTCTCCTTGGGCAGGAGGCGAGGGTTCCCTTTGCGGAGGCGTTTCAGACGGATTCTCCTCCGGCGTGGCCGGGGCTTCCCTAAGGCCCTCCTCCCAGGGGTGGGAGGGGCTTAAGACGTAGGCCAGGAGGACGGCGGGCAGGACCAGGGGCAGGGTGGCGTACCCTCCCATTCGGCGGCCAGCACCGTGGCGGCGAAGGGGCCCGGGCCACCC
>BBBL01000160.1 GCA_001311545.1 Thermus kawarayensis JCM 12314
CCCCGCCCCCTTGGCCCTTAGGGGCCAGGGTCCCGGAAGAAGAGGGGGTAGAGGTGGCCCCAGGTAGGCCGCCACCCCCAGGGCCAGGAGGCCCGGGAGGTCCAGGCCCAGGGCCCGCCCCAGGGCCAGGGGGAGGTAGCCCTTGAGGAAGTCCAGGAGGAAAGAGAAAAGAAGGAGGCCCACGCCCAGGCGCTTTAGCGCGCTTTCCAGCCCCAGGGTGTAGGGGCTTGCCGTGCGCAGGTCCACCCCGCGCCGCCCGGCCAGCCAGTACCCCAGGGGCAGGGCGCCGAAGAGGTAGGCCACGGGGAGGAGCAGGGCCGTCATCGCAGGTAGTTTAGCCCGGCCACCGCTCCCCCGGTAAGGAGGAGGACCAAGGCCCCGGCGGCCACCACCCCCAAGGAGATGGCCGGGAGGGCGTAGCGCCGCTTAAGGCCCAGGACCACGGCCAAAACGCTTCCGCTCCAGGCCCCGGTGCCGGGAAGGGGCACGGCCACGAAGAGGAAGAGGCCCAAGGCCCCCAGGCGCTGGACCTGCTCCTCGCCCCGAAGGCGCACCCGGGCCTCCAGGGCCTGCCAGGCCTGCGCCAGGAGGGGGATGCGGGTGGCGAGGTCCACGGCCCAGGGGAGGAGGGCCAGGGCCAGGGGGGCCACCAGCAGGTTGCCCAGGAGGGCCAGGGAAAAGGCTTCCCAGAGGGGAAGCCCCAGGGCCACCCCCAGGGGAATGGCCCCCCTAAGCTCCACCACCGGGAGGGCCGCCACCAGGAGGACGTAGAGGTGCGGTGGGATCACGCCCATCCTCTCATGAGAAAAGGCGCCGGAGCCGCTCCGGCGCCTTTTCCCCGGTCCCTAGGCCCGGGCCGCCTTGGCCCGCTCCACCAAAAGGGCGAAGGCCTGGGGCTCCCGCACCGCCAGGTCCGCCAGGACCTTGCGGTCCAGGGCGATGCCCGCCTTCTTGAGGCCGTTCATGAAGCTGGAGTAGTTCATCCCGTGCTGGCGGCAGGCGGCGTTGATGCGCACGATCCAGAGCTTGCGGAACTCCCGCTTCTTCTGCTTGCGGTGGGCGTAAGCGTAGTTGCCCGCAGCAAAGAGGGTTTCCCGGGCCTTGCGGAAGCTTTTGGAGCGTAGGCCCCAGTACCCCTTGGCGAGCTTCAGGACCTTCTTGTGCTTCCTGCGGCGGACAAATCCGGTCTTGGCGCGCGGCATCCCTTACCTCCTACTCGTAGGGCAGAAGGAGCTTGATGCGCTCCGCCTCGGGCTTGGCCAGGACGAACTTCCGCCCCTTCTGGCGGATCTCCTTCCCCGACTTGTGCCAGTTCAGGTGCCGCTTGCCCGTCTTCATGGCCACCACCTTGCCCGAAGCGGTCACCTTTACCCGCTTCTTGGCGCCCTTGTGGGTCTTCATCTTCGGCATAAGCTCCTCCACCCTGGGAAGCGCCCCCGAAGGGGTCTTGGGTGCTCCCCAAAGCCTTCCCACTATACCAGAGGGGGCTTCCTCGGTCTAGGCCGAGACCTTGGCCGGGGCCAGGAGCATGTTCATATCCCGGCCGAGGATCTCGGGCTTCATCTCCACCACCGCCATCCCCCTTAGGTCCTCGGCCACCCGCTCCAGAAGCCTCTCCCCGAGCTCGGGGTGGGCCATCTCCCTCCCGCGGAACATGATGGTCACCTTGACCTTGTGCCCTTCCTCCAGGAAGCGCTTGATATGGCCCAGCTTGGTCTGATAGTCGTGCTCGTCAATCTTGACCCGGAACTTGATGGACTTCACCTCGGTGCGCTTGGCCTTCTTCCGGGCCTCCTTCTCCGCCACCTGCTGCTCGTAGCGCCACTTGGAGTAGTCCATGATCCGGGCCACGGGCGGATCGGCGGTGGGGCCCACCAGGACCAGGTCCAGGTCCTGCTCCTGGGCCAGGCGCAGGGCCTCCCGGGTGTCCATGATGCCCAGCTGCTGCCCATCGGGACCGATGACCCTCACCTGTTTGGCGCGGATGCGCTCGTTGGTCAAGTACTCCTTTATCTACACCACCTCCTAGCCCGCCAAGCCCTTTCGCCACAGTTTGCGGGCTAAGGGGAGTGTAGCAGGAAAAAGCCCTCGGCTACAATGGGGGCATGGTCCAGGTAGAAGGAGGCCGCGTGGCCACCCTCTTTCTCAACGACCCCGAACGGCGCAACCCCCTCTCCCCCGGGATGGTGGAGGGGCTCCTCCAGGCCCTGGAGGCTTTGGAGGAAGACCCGGGGGTGCGGGCCGTGGTCCTCACGGGGAGGGGCAAGGCCTTCAGCGCCGGGGCGGACCTCTCCTTCCTGGAGAAGGTCACGGAGCTCGGGGCCGAGGAGAACTACCGCCACTCCCGCTCCCTCATGCGCCTCTTCCACCGGCTCTACACCTTCCCCAAGCCCACCGTGGCCGCGGTGAACGGCCCGGCGGTGGCGGGGGGAGCGGGGCTGGCCCTGGCCGCGGACCTGGTGGTCATGGACGGGAGGCCCAGATGGGCTTCACGGAGGTCCGGATCGGCTTCGTGGCCGCCTTGGTCTCGGTGATCCTCTCCCGGGCCGTGGGGGAGAAGGTGGCCAAGGACCTCCTCCTCACGGGAAGGCTCCTAGGGGCGGAGGAGGCCAAGGCCCTGGGGCTTATCAACCGCGTGGCCCCGCCGGGGAAGGCCCTGGAAGAGGCGGTGGCCCTGGCGGAAGAGGTGGCCCAAAACGCCCCCACTTCCCTCCGCCTCACCAAGGAGCTCCTCCTCTCCCTCCCAGGATGGCCTCGAGGACGGCCTCCGCCTGGCCGCCCTCGCCAACGCCTGGGTGCGGGAGACCGGGGACCTAAAGGAGGGAATCCGGGCCTTCTTTGAGAAGCGGCCGCCCCGGTTCTAAGTACCCCCAGGTGGCGTGGCTTAACCGTAAACTGCTCTTATGGGTCTTGTCCCCCCGTGCTTCATCACCGAGATCGTGGAGCGGGACCTGGAGGAGGGGAAGTACGCCAAGCTCCTCACCCGCTTCCCCCCGGAGCCCAACGGCTACCTCCACATCGGCCACGCCCGGAGCATCGTCCTGAACTTTGGCCTGGCCCGGGATTTTGGCGGGGAGTGCAACCTGCGCTACGATGACACCAACCCCGAAACGGAGAAGGAGGAGTACGCCCGGGCCATTGAGGAGGACGTGCGCTGGCTGGGCTTCACCCCGGACCGGGTCCTCTACGCCTCGGACTACTTTGAGACCATGTACCAATGCGCCCTGGTCCTCATCCAGGAGGGCAAGGCCTACGTGGACGACCTGCCGGAGGAGGAGATGAGCGCCCTCCGCGCCCAAGGGAAGCCAAGCCCCTACAGGGAAAGGAGGGTGAAGGAGAACCTGGAGCTCTTTGAGGGGATGCGCCGGGGGGAGTTTCCCACGGGAAGCCGGGTCCTAAGGGCCAAGATCGACCCCGCCCACCCCAACTTCAAGCTCCGGGACCCGGTGCTCTACCGCATCGTCCACGCCCCCCACTACCACGCCGGGGACCGGTGGGTCATCTACCCCATGTACGATTTCGCCCATCCCCTGGAGGACTTCATAGAGGGGGTCACCCACTCCCTCTGCACCCTGGAGTTTGAGAACAACCGGGCCATCTACGACTGGGTGATAGAAAACCTCAAGGGAAAGTGCGGCCTGCCCCTCTCCCCCAGGCCCTACCAGTACGAGTTCGCCCGCCTGGACCTCACCCACACCGTGCTTTCCAAGAGGAAGCTCATCCGGCTGGTGGAGGGAGGGTACGTCTCGGGCTGGGACGACCCCAGGCTCCCCACCCTGAGGGGCCTGAGGCGAAGGGGGATAAGGCCCGAGGCCATCGTGGAGTTCGTGCGGAGGACGGGGATTTCCCGCAACGAGGCCCAGATAGAGATGGACCTCTTTGAGGAGGTGGTGCGGGACGACCTGAACCCCATCGCCCCCAGGGTCTTGGGGGTGGTGGACCCCCTGAAGGTGGTCCTCACCAACTACCAGGGGGAGGAGTGGCTCGAGGCCCCCTACTGGCCCCGGGACATCCCCAAGGAGGGCAGGAGGCCCCTTCCCTTCTCCCAGGAGCTCTACATTGAGCGCGCGGACTTCAGCCTAAGCCCTCCCAAGGCTGGAAGCGCCTCGCCCCGGGGCAAAGGGTGCGCCTCCGGCACGCCTACGTGATAGAGCTGGAGGACGTGGTGGAGGAAGGGGGGGAGGTCAGGCTCCTGAAGGCCCGCATCGTCCCCGGCACCCTAGGGGCAAACCCCGAGGACGGGGTCAGGCCCAAGGGGGTGATCCACTGGGTCTCCGCCCGCCACGCCCTTCCCGTGGAGTTCCGGCTCTACGGCAGGCTCTTCCGCACCAAGGACCCGGAGGAGGGGGGGGACTTCCTCCAGAACCTCAACCCCGAGGCCCTTTTGGTGAAGCGGGGCTTCATTGAGCCGAGCGTGGCCCAAGACCCCGGGGACACCCGCTACCAGCTGGAGCGCCTGGGCTACTTCTGGCGGGACCCCGTGGACTCGAGGCCCGAGGCCTTGGTGATGAACCGCATTGTGCCCCTGAAGGAGGGGTACCAGGCCTAAAGCCCTACGCTCACGCCCAAGGCCCCGCCCAGGCCGAAGGAGACGGGGGCCAGGTAGTAGACGGGCTGGAGCTCCAGGTAGACCCCCACCAGGGGCAGGGGCAGGTTGAGCCAGGTGCCCAAGACCGCCCGCACCCCTCCCCGCCCCGCCTGGTCCTGGGGGAGGGAAAGGCCCTGCCGGTGCCGTAAAAGCCCCCTAGGCCCAGGTAGAGGTCGGTGAGGGGGACCTTAAAGAGGAGGTCCGCCCCGCC
>BBBL01000161.1 GCA_001311545.1 Thermus kawarayensis JCM 12314
GGGCCTCGAGGCCCCCCAGGCGCCCAGGTAGAAGACCTCGTGCCCCCGCCGCCTGAGCTCCTCGGCCACCGCCAGGGCGGGGAAGAGGTGCCCCCCGGTGCCTCCCCCGGTCAGGAGGACCATTTCCCCACCTCCTTTCCCCTGGCCTGGCGGGCCAGGCTAAGGAGAAGGCCCAGGGCCAGACCCGAAACCAGGAGGGAGCTTCCCCCGTAGGAGACCAAGGGCAAAGGCACCCCGGTGACGGGGAGGAAGCCCAGGGCCACGCCGATGTTGAGGGCGGCCTGCAGGGTGAGGTACAGGGTGAGGCCCAGGGCCACCAGGCCCTCCGCCCCCTTTAGCCTGAGGGCCAGGGCCAGGCCCCGGAGGAAGAGGAGGCCGTAGAAGAGGAGGACCATAAGCCCCCCTAGCCAGCCCGTGGCGAAGACCACGCTGGCGAAGACCATGTCGTTGTGGGCCTCGGGCAGGTGGGGAAGGCTTCCCCCGGGCCCCTGTCCCAAAGGCCCTCCCAGGAGGACGGCCTTTTGCGCCTGCAGGACCTGGTAAGCGGTCTCCTCGGGCCGGGCCTCCCCCCGCAGGTAGCTGAGGAAGTCGCTGAAACGCTCGGAGACGTAGCGGAAACGGTTTAGATATGCTCCAGAAAATGGGGCGATAACCAAGGCCCCGGCCAGGGTAATGGCAAAGAGCCTCCGCCAGGGTACCCCCGCCAGGACGAAGAGGAGGCCTCCGAGGGTGAGCAGGAAGAGGGCCGTGGCGAAGTCGGGCTCCACCAGCACCAGCCCCACCGTGCTGCCTACCAGGAGGGCGGGGCCGAGGATGGGGTAGTCCTCCCCCTTGCGGCCCACGAAGGAGGCCAGGTAGAGGACCAGGACGATCTTGGCCAGTTCCGAGGGCTGGAAGGCCAGGGGCCCAGATCAAACCAGCGCCGCACCCCCATGGGCCCGTCCCCCACCAGGAGGACCAGGGCCAGGAGGAGGAGGTTCAGGAGGAGGAGGGCCAGGGCGTGCCGCAAGAGAAGCCTCACGGGAAGGAGGCTGCCTCCCAGCATGGCCAGGAGGGCGAGCCCCACCCTGAGGAGGTGGTCTTCCAGAAGGCCGGGCTCGGCCACCCCCACCCCCAGGAGCCAAAGGCCAGGAGGAGGAGGCCGCTTAGGAGGAGGATGGGGTCCATGGTTCGCCTCCCAAGGCCAGGACCGCTTCCCGGAAGGCCTGGGCGCGGTCCTGGTAGTCCCGGAACTGGTCAAAACTCGCCGCCAGAGGGGCCAAGAGAACGCTTCCCGCTTCCAGGCGCCTCAGGCTTCCTCCACCGCCCGCCTTAGGGCCTTCCGGCCCTCCTTCTCCCCGATGACCACCACCTCTACCCCTTCCCCCAGGGCCTCGGCCATGCGGGGGCCGTCCCGGCCAATGGCCAGGACCACCCGCACCCGGGGAGGTAGGCCTTGAGGCTTTCCAGATCCGCCCCCTTGTCCTCCCCCCCCAGGATCCAGGCGATGGGGGCGGGGGCGGCCTTTAGGGCGGCGGCCACGGAGGAGGTGCGGGTGGCGATGGAGTCGTCTATGAAGACCACCCGCCCCTTGCGGGCGAAGGCCTGGAAGCGGTGGGGGGGCTCGGGGAGGGTCTTGAGGCTCTCCCTTAGGGCGCTTTCCTCCAGGGGCTTTCCCAAAAGGTCCAGGTAGGCCCGGGTGGCCTGGAGGGCGGCCTCGAGGTTGGTTTCCCGCGGGCTTTCCTTGGGAAGGAAGGGGTAGGGCCGGGCGGGGGTGGCCTCGGCCGCCTCCCTGACCTTGGGGTCCTCTGCGTTGTAGACCAGGGCGTCTTCCGGGGTGAGGTTCTTTAGGAGGTTGAGCTTGGCGGCGTGGTAGGCCTCGAGGCTCCCGTGCCGGTCCAGGTGGTCCACCCCCAGGTTGAGAAGGACGGCCACCCGGGGCCGGAAGGTGTGGATGCGCTCCATCTGGAAGCTGGAAAGCTCCGCCACCGCCACCTCGGCCTCGTCCACCACCTCCACCAGGGGAGGGTCCACGTTGCCCCCGGGAAGGGCCTTAAGCCCCTGCCCCTGGAGGAGGTGGGCGGTGAAGAGGGTGGTGGAGGTCTTGCCCGCCGTGCCGGTGATCCCCACGATGGGGGTTTCCGAAAGCCGGTAGGCGAGCTCCGCCTCCCCCAAGACCCTGGCCCCGCGCGCCTCAGGCTTCCAGGTTGGGGTGCTGAAGGGGCACCCCCGGGGCGGCCACCACCTCTCCATAGGCGCCTTCCAGGCCCCAGTCCGGGGAAAAACCCAGGGCCAGGGCCTCGGCCACCTCCTCCTCCTTGGGCCGGTCGTCGTAAAAGCGGGCGGCGAGCCCCCGCCGCCTCAGGAAGCGGAGCACCCCCAGGCCGCTTTTCCCGAGGCCGTAGACCAAGATCATACCCCACCTCCCAGGCTCCAGGCCAGGCCCGTGGCCAAGGCGGTAAGAAGAGCGAAGCGGAAGACGATCTTGGCCTCCTCCCACCCCAAAAGCTCCAGGTGGTGGTGCAGGGGGCTCATGCGGAAAAGCCTCCTCCCGTGCGCCGGAAGTAGAGGACCTGGGCCACCACGGAGAGCACCTCCAACACCGGGACGAAGGCGGCCAAGGGCAGTAGCCAGAGCTTCCCCGTGAGGACGAAAAGCCCCGCCACCATGGCCCCCAGGGCCTGGCTTCCCGTGTCCCCCATGAAGACCTTGGCCCGGGGGGCGTTGTGCCATAGGAAGCCCAGGATCCCTCCCAGGAGGGTCTGGGCGAAGGGGTAGGGGTAGAAGGGGAGGAGGATGAGGGCGGCCACCGAGGCCAGAAGCCCGTCCAGGCCGTCGGTGAAGTTGAAGGCGTTGGCCGCCCCCACCACCGCCAGGAGGATCAGGAGGGCGTCCAGGAGGGGCCAGGGGGTATAGGCCACCTGCCGGGCGGCCCAGAGGGCGAAGACCAGGCCCATCGTCCCTTGCAGGGCCAGCTTTTCCCTGGCCCTGAGGGGCCGGGCCAGGCTCCCCGAGAGGTCGTCCAAAAGCCCCAGGAGGGCAAAGCCGAGGCCCAGGAGCCATAGGCCCAAAAAGGCGTCCTTCCCCGAGCCAGGTAGGCCAGAAAGGCGGCCAGGAGGAAGGCCACCCCCCCCATGCTGGGGGTCCCCTCCTTGGCCAGGTGGCTCTGGGGGCCGTCCTGGCGCACCCTCTTCCCCAGGCCAAGGCTTTTCATCAAGGAGATCCAGACCGCCGTGAGGAACCAGGAGAGGACGAGGGCTAGGGCCATGCCGCCTCCTTGCAAGACCGCACCGCCCCCTGGGGGGCGAGGTAGATGGCCTCCCCAAAGGCGGCGAAGTCCTGGGCCTCGGCCAGGGGCCTCACCTTCGGGGCGCACCAGATAGACCCGGTCCAGAAGGGCCACCACCCCGCAGGCCCCTCCTTGGGCCTTGCGGGCGGGGTGGGGAAGGGGGAGGAGGCGCCTTCCGGGTAGAAGAGGGCCTGGTCCCCCAGGGCCACCACCTGGCCCTCCCAGGCCACCACCTGGCGGAAGTTCCCGCGGGCCAAGAGGACGCCCTCCCGGTAGAGGCCCTTCCCGTCCACGTGGTAGAGGCCGTCCTCCCCTAGAAGGGCGTCCTGGGCGGGGTAGGGGTAGAGGCCCTTCTCCGTCCAGACGGCCCCTTCCAGCCCCACCACGGGCCTTGGGCTGGCCCGCAGGAAGCGGGGCACCCCGGGAAGGGGGAGGCTTTGCAGGGAGCCCCCTTCGTAGACCCAAAGCTGGTAGGGGTAGGCGGCGTAGAGGGCGCTTTCCCCGGCGTCCAGGAAAAGGGGAGGGCCGGGGAGGACCACCTGGAAGCGGCCCGAGACCAAGCCCCCCTGGGCGAACCCGCCGGGGTAGGGGAGGAGGGGCGTCGGGAGGAGGGGCGCGCAGGCCGCGAGGAGGGGGAGGGCGTAAAGGGCCTTCAGCCTTCCCATAGCTCCAGGATCCTTTCCAGGCCGAGGGCCCTCGAGGCCTTCAGGTACACCAGGTCCCCCGGGGCCACCCGGGCCTTTAGCCAGAGAAGGGCCTCCTCCAGGGTCGCCACCGCCTCCCCTCCCAGGGCGGCCTGGGCCTGGGCGTGGGTTCCCAGGTAAAGGGGCCGGAGGCCCAGGCGGGCCGCCTCCTCCGCCACCTCCAGGTGGAGCCTTTCCGCCATCCCGCCCAGCTCCTTCATCTCCCCCAGCACCACCCATTTGCGCCCGCTGGGCGGCAAGCCACCTCAGCCCCGCCTTCACCGAGAGGGGGTTGGCGTTGTAGGCATCGTGGAGGAAGACCACGCCCCCCACTTCCCGCCTCTCCATGCGCCCAGGGGGCAGGACCAGGCGGGAAAGCCTTTCTGCCACGGCCTCCACCTCCTCCCCCAGGAGCTCGGCCACCGCCAGGGCGGCCAAGGCCCCCAGGGCCGGGCCCAGGCCCGGGTAAGGGACCCGCACCCTTCGCCCGCGGTAGCGGAAGCGGCTTTCCCGGGGCAGAAGCTCCAGGGCCTCTCCGCGGAAACTCGCTTCCCCGAAGCCATAGGTGGGCCAGTTTCCCCTGTAGCCAAAGCCTTGCAACACCTCCCGGGCCTGGAGGCTCACCAGGGCCAGGGGGGCTTCCAGAAGCCTGGCCTCCTCTTGCACCACGCCCTCCAGGTTCCCGAAGGCCAAAAGGTGCTCTTCTCCCAAGGCGGTGAGGACGGAAAGCTGGGGACGGCAGAGGTCCATGAGCTCGGCCATCTCCCCCACCCGGTCCACGCCCAGCTCCACCACCGCCCCGGGGCCTCTGGGGGGAGGCGAAGGAAGAAGCGGGCCAGGGG
>BBBL01000162.1 GCA_001311545.1 Thermus kawarayensis JCM 12314
CCTCGCGAGCGCCCTCCGCTACGCCGCCGACCAGGGGGCCGCCGTGGCCAACCTCAGCCTGGGTAGCCCCACGCCCCTGGACGGGGCGGTGCAGCAGGCCCTGGCTACGCCCTCTCCAAAGGTACCCTTCCCGTGGCCTCCTCGGGGAACGGCGGCACCGAGGGCCTTTACTACCCAGCGGCCTACCCTGGTGTCTTGGCCGTGGGCTCCGCCAAGTTAGACGGGACCCGTTCCGACTTCTCCAGCTACTCCACCCAGCCTACGGACCTGGTGCTGACGGCGGCGGGGAACAGGAACCCATCCCAAACCCTCTGGTCCTTGGCCCTCGGGCAGAACTACCCCTATTACCAGACCCTCGGCGCCTACGCCAGGTGGGCCGGCACCTCCTTCGCCGCGCCCCAGGCCAGCGCCCTCGCGGCGCTCTACGTGGCCAGGTATTACGCCCGCTACGGCCAAGGGCCAAACCCCGACCAGATCCGCCTCTGCCTGACCCACACTGCGGCCAACGGGGGAAACTACAACTCCCAGACCGGCTACGGCCTCCTTCAGGCCGACCGGGTGATGACGGACACCACGTACTGCTTCCCCTAATCCACCTCACCCGGGAGGGAGTAGACTAAGCCCCGTGCGGCGCGTGTTGCTCGGCCTCTTCCTCCTCTTTGTCGCGGCCCTGGCCCTTTGGGCCTACCCCCTCCTGGGCCCCGCGGTGCGCCAGGGGGCCCTCCCCTCCCGGGAAGGCCTGCGGGTGCCCCTCACCCTTTTGGTCTACGGCTCCAGCCCCGAGTACTCGGGCTACCACAAAAGGGCCCCCGAGCGTTTCCGGGGCCTTGCGGACACCATCCTCCTGGTGCGCCTGGACCCGGGGGCGAACCGGGTGGTGGTCCTTTCCATTCCCCGGGACGTCTGGGTGGACCTCCCGGGCTTTGGCTGGCACAAGGTCAATGCGGCGAGCCCCTTAGGGGGGCCGGAGCTCATGGTGGAGGCCGTGGCCCAGATCACGGGGGTGCGCCCTGAGCGCTACCTGGTGGTGAGCACCGAGGCCCTGCGGGAGGCGGTGGACGCCTGGGGGGGGTTAGGGTCTGCGTGGAGCGGCCCATGCGCTACCGGGACACGGCGGCGGGCCTTTCCATTGACCTTAAGCCGGGCTGCCAGGTGCTTGGAGGGGAGGAGGCCGAAGGGTACCTGCGCTTCCGCAAGGACGCCCTGGGGGACATCGGGCGCATCCAGCGGCAGCAGGCCTTTTTCCACGCCCTAAAGGAAAAGCTCCTCTCTCCGGCGGGCCTCCTCCGCCTGCCCCGGGTGGTGGCGGCGGTGGAGCCCTACGTCAAGACCGACCTCACCCGGGAGGAGCGGGGGGCCATCTTGGGCTTCGCCACCAAGCGGCCGGAGCTGGTGAGCCTTCTCCTTCCCGGGCGCTTTGGAGGCGGGGGCTGGGAGGTGGACCGGGAGGCGTTGCGCACCCTTCTGGGGGTCTACTTCGGGCAAGGGGCTCCCCTGGGAGAGGCGGCCCTGGAGGGCCGGCTGGTGGCCTTGGTCTACGGCCCGGGCCAGGAGGCCCTGGCGGAAAGGGTCCGGGAGAAGCTCCGTTCCCTGGGCTTAAGGACTTCTCCATCCCGTGGACCTGCCTCCTTCCCGCACCGAGGTCCTGGAGAACGGCCCTGGGCTCCTGGCCAAAGCTTTGGGCGAGGCCCTGGGGGTGCCTCACCGCGTGAGCGGGGAAGCGGTCCTGGGGGCAGACCTCACCTTGAGGCTTGGCGGGGAGGTTTCCTTTGAGTAGCATGGGAAGCGCCCGCCGGGGTGGCGGAACGGTAGACGCTGCGGACTTAAAATCCGCTGGGGGGTTACCCCCGTACGGGTTCGAGTCCCGTCCCCGGCACCAGAGGGCCCCGGGAAGACCGGGGCCTTTCCCTTGGACTTGCTATGCTTGAGGGCGTGGGCGTGATCACCCGGTATTTGGAGCGGGTTATGGCCCAGGCCCGCTATGACCTCTTGGGCCCAGGCCGCTACGTGGGGGAGCTTCCCGAGCAGGCCTCCGGGTGGAGGCCCCCCATCTCGAGGCCGCCCGGGAAGCGCTCCGGGAGGCCCTGGAGGCCTGGCTGGTGGGGGCTTTGCGCTCTGGGGCGGTGCCTTTGGGGCTGGAGGGGGAGGAGGACCCCCTGCGGGCCCGCTTCTTCGCCCTGGCGGGGGAGATGTGGCGGCTTTTGCAGGAGGCCTCCGGGGCGGCCAGACCCCCCCTCGAGGCCCTTAAGGCGCCGGAGGGCCCCAGGCCCAAAAAGCCCGCCTCCCTGGAGGAGTGGTTGCAGGGCCTGGGCATCCAGGTGGTGCGGAGGCCCCAGGAGGAAGAGGAGAAGGAAAAGGTCCTCACCCGCCTGGCCCTCTTCCTGGGGGACCGCTACCCCAGCCTGGAGAAGCTCTACGAGCGCTTGAAGCAGAGCCTCTCCACCAAGCGCCAGTTTGAGCTCTCCTTAGCCGAGGCCTCCCAGGAGGAGATCGCCAACTCCACCCAGTTCTGCACCATGCTCAAGCAGTACGCCCTCCTCACCTCCTACCACTACAAAAGCGAGGACCGGCGCCTCCGGGCCAAGGCCAGCACCGAGGGCTGGGTGCAGAACTTCCTCACCGGGGGGTGGCTGGAGCGGTACGTGGCCGAGAGGGTGCGCAAGCTTCTCCGCTCCAAGAACCTGCCCCACGAGGTGGCGGTGGGCTACCAGGTGACCCTTCCGGTGGGGAGGCCATGGAGCTGGACGTCTTGGCGCGGGTGGGGGAGAGGGTCTACTGGTTTGAGGCCAAGACCGGGGAGTTCCAGGCCCACATCGCCAAGTACGCCGGGCTTAAGAAGGTGCTCGGCCTTTCCCAGAGGGAGAGCTTCCTGGTCCTTTTGGGCATGGACAAGGCCCGGGCCAAGGAGCTTTCCGCCCTTCACGGGCTCACGGTGGTGAACCAGGCGAACTTCCTCGAGGTCTTCCAGGAGGCGCTGGAAGGCCATGCTGCGTAAGGTCCTCCTGGTCATGGGGGGGACCCTGGCCTCGAGGGTCCTGGGCCTCGTGCGCCAGGCGGTCTTCAACGCCCTCTACCCCGATGCCCTCAAAGACGCCTTCAACGTGGCCTATAGGGTGCCGAACCTCTTCCGGGAGCTCCTCGCCGAGGGAGCGGTGCAAAACGCCCTCATCCCCCTCCTGAAGGGCCTCCCTCCCCAGGAGGCCCAGGCCTTCGCCCGCCGCTTCGCCGCCTTCCTCCTCGGGGTGAACCTCCTGGTCCTGGGCCTGGGCTACCTCCTCGCCCCCTGGGTGGCCGGGCTTTTGGTGGCCGAGGGGAGCCACCTCAGGACCCTGAGGCCTTCGCCCAGGTGGTTTACCTCACCCGGCTTCTCCTTCCCTTCCTCCTGGGCCTCTCCATGGCCGCCCTCTTTTCGGCCTTCCTCCAGGCGGAGGAGCGCTTTCTGCCTTACGCCCTAGGCCCCATCGCCTTCAACCTGGTGGCCATCGGCCTCATGGCCCTCTTTCCCGGGGACCCACCTTTCTGGGCCTCTCCGTGGCCCTGGGGGGGCTTTTCCAGGCCCTGGTCCAGCTCCCCTTTCTAAGGGCTTCCGCCTGGAGTGGCGCTGGCACCCGGCCTTCCTCCCTGCCCTCCTGCGCATGGGCCCTTCGCCTTCACCACCTCCTTGCGCCAGTTCCTCAACCTGGTCCTCACCAACATCCTCACCCGCTATCCCCCGGCGGCGGTCACGGGCTTTTACAACGCGAGGTGGTCTTCCAGATGGTCCTGGGCCTCTTCGCCACCAGTCCCGCCATCGCCCTCTTCCCCCGCATGAGCGCCCTAAGGGGGAGGAGCTCTCCCGCTTCCTCCGGGGCCCCTTTGAGCGCCTGGGCCTGGTGTTGGCCCTCCTGGGGGGGCTCCTCACGGGCCTCGCCCCCTTCGTGGTGGTCCTCCTCTTCGGCCTCTTCGGGCCCCTCACCCCGGAGAACCGGGCCTACAGCGCCCAGGTCCTCGCCGCCTTGGGGTTTGCCGTGCTCCCTTGGGGGGTGAACACCCTCTTCCTCCGGGGGCTCTACGCCCTGGGGCGGGTGCGGGAGGCGGTCTCGGCCAGCGCGGCGGTCTTCCTCCTCAACACCCTGGGCTACTGGCTTTTGCGGGACGCGGGGCTTTTCCTCCTCAACCTCGCCACGGCCCTGGCGGGATATCTGGGCCTCTTCCTCTACCTCTCCCGGCTGGAACGGGAAGGGGTGGGGGTGGGGTACGTGCCCCCTACCTGCTGCGCGCTTTCCTGGCGGGGCTCTTGGCGGCGGTACCCGGGCTTCTTTTGGGAAACCTTTTCCCGGGCTCCTCTCCCCGGGAGGCCCTCCTTCCCCTCCTCCTCGGGGGCTTGGGGGGAGGGGCGCTCTTTGGGCTTTCCGCCTGGGCGCTGGGCCTTCCCCTCAGGGGCCTCGCCAGAGGTCTTTTAGACGGTGGTAAAGGGGCTTGAGCCGCAAGGCGAAGGCGGGTTCCTCCCACTCCAAGGGGGAGGCCAGGGCCAGGCCCAGGAGGAGGAGAAGGCTAAGTGCCCGCACTTTGGTTTCGCAACATGGGATGCCCAAGCCGGGGCTGGGGGGAGACTTTTTTTTGGGGCCCCCACCGCGGCGAAAGCCGCGGTGTACTTAAGCCCCCGCACCGCCCAGCTCCCGGATGGCCGCCACCGCCTCCGGGTTCTCCAGGGCGGAGAGGTCCCCGGGGTCCTGGCCAGGTAGGCCGCCCGGATCACCCGGCGCATCACCTTGGCGTTGCGGGTCTTGGGCAG
>BBBL01000163.1 GCA_001311545.1 Thermus kawarayensis JCM 12314
CCGTCTTGCCGTGGCCGGAGCCGGGTCCGCGGCCCACCCGCTTGCGCCGCTTGTTGGCCCCGGGGTTGGGCTTGAGGTCCGTAAGCTTCATTCCAACACCTCCACCCGGAGGAGGTGGGCCACCTTGCGGACGTTACCGCGGATGGCCGGGGTGTCCTCCAGGATCCTCTCCCTTTGCAACTTGGTCAGCCCCAAGGCCTTAAGGGCCGCCTTCTGGTCCTTGGGGTAGCCGATGGGGCTCTTCACCAGCTTCACCTTGAGCCTGGCCATCACTCCTCCCCGCCCTTCCTGAGGCGCTTCACGTCCTCCTTGGTCTGGAGCTGCTTAGGGCCTCCATGGTGGCGTAGGCGATGTTGATGGGGTTGCGGCTCCCCAGCTCCTTGGTGAGGATGTCGGTGACCCCCGCAAGCTCCAGGATGGCCCGGGGCACCGCCCCGGCGATCACCCCGGTGCCGGGGGCCGCGGGCTTGAGGAGGATCTTGGAGGCCCCGTACTCCACCTCAATCTCGTGGGGAATGGTGCCGTTTTGCAGGGGGACCTCCACCAGGTTGCGCCGGGCGTAGTAGCCCGCCTTCTGCACGGCCAGGGGCACCTCCTTGGCCTTGCCCAGACCCAGGCCCACCCGGCCCTGCCGGTCCCCCACCACCACCAAGGCGCCGAAGCGGAAGCGGCGTCCGCCCTGGTAGGTCTTGGCGGTGCGCCGTACCAAGATCATCTTCTCCTCAAAGTCGGTCTCGGGCATGGTCCCTCCTTAGAACTCGAGGCCCCCCTCCCGGGCCCCCTCGGCCAGGGCCTTCACCCGGCGTGGTACTTGTAAGGGCCGCGGTCAAAGGCCACCTGCTTGATCCCCAGGGCCTTGGCCTTCTCCGCCAAGGCCCGGCCCACCTGGCGGGCCACCTCGGTCTTGTTGCCCTGGAGCTTCAGGGCCAGGCTGGATTCGGCCACCAGGGTCTCGCCCTTCTCGTCGTCAATGATCTGGGCGTAGATGTGCTTGAGGCTCCGGAAGACGGAGAGGCGGAGCCTGCCCGTGCGCTTGATGCGGTTGCGCACCCGGAACTTGCGGCGCTCGTAAGCGGTTAGCCGTGCCATGCTTCCCCCTACTTCTTGGCCCCGGCCTTGCCGGGCTTGAGGCGGACGGGCTCGCCCGCGTAGTAGATGCCCTTCTCGTGGTAAGCGCTGGGCTTCTTCACGGCGCGGATGTCCGCGGCCACCTGGCCCACCCTTTGCTTGTCAATGCCCAGAACCCGGATGCGGGTGGGCTCGGGCACCTCAAAGGTGATGCCCTCCGGGGGCTCCACCACCACCGGGTGGCTAAAGCCCACGGTGAGCTCTAGGGCCCGCCCCACAAGCCGCGCCCGGTAGCCGATGCCCTTGATGAGGAGCTCCTTGGCGTAGCTCGGAAACCCCCTTGACGGCGTTGGCGATGAGGGTGCGGGTCAGGCCGTGAAGGCTTTTGTGGCGGCGCTCGTCCGAGGGGCGCTCCACCCGGACGCGGCCCTCCTCCACCACCACCCGCATCTCCGGAGAGACGGGGACCTGGAGCTCACCCTTGGGGCCCTGACCTTCACGAGCCCCGGGGCCACCTCCACCTGGACCCCCTTGGGAAGGGGAATGGGAAGCCTGCCGATCCTAGACATCACCACACCTCGCAGATGAGCTCGCCGCCCACGCCCAGCCTCCTGGCCTCGCGGTCTGTAAGCACACCCTTGGGCGTGGAGAGGATGGCGATACCCAGGCCCCGGCGCACCCTAGGGATCTCCTTGACCCCCACGTACACCCGGCGGCCTGGCCGGCTGATGCGGCGGATGTGCTTGATGACCTGCTCGGGCCTGGGGTCCACCCCCTGGCGACGGGGCCCGTACTTCAGGTGGATGCGAAGCACGGGCTTGCCGTCCACCTCCACCCGCTCGTAGCCCTTGATGAACCCCTCCCGCGCCAGGATCTTCAGGATCTCCTCCTTAAAGCGCGAGGCGGGCACCTCGGTGCTCTCCTTGTAGACCCGGGTGGCGTTCCTGATCCGGGTCAGCATGTCGGCGATGGGGTCCGTCAGCATTTCCTCTCTCCTTTTACCTCACTCCTGGACCATGCGGTCTCGAGGGAACCCCCCCGACCGGCCACGGCCTACCAGCTGGCCTTCTTCACCCCGGGAAGCTGCCCCTTGTGGGCGAGCTCCCTGAGGCAGAGCCGGCAGAGCCCAAAGTAGCGGTAGACGCTCCTGGCCCTCCCGCAGCGGACACACCGGGTGTAGGCCCGCACCTTGAACTTCGGGGTCCTCTTGGCCTTCTCGATCAGCGCTTTCCTCGCCATGCTCGCCTCACTTGCGGAAGGGGAAGCCCAGAAGCTCCAAGAGGGCCCGGGCCTCCTCGTCGGTCCTGGCGGTGGTCACCACCGCGATGTCCATCCCCCGGAGGGCGTCCACCATATCGTAGGTGATCTCGGGGAAGATGAGCTGCTCCTTGAGGCCCAGGTTGTAGTTGCCCCGGCCGTCAAAGCTCGTGGGGCTGACCCCCCGGAAGTCGCGGATGCGGGGCAGGGCCACGCCGAGGAGCTTCTCCAGGAAGATCCACATGCGGTCGCCGCGGAGGGTAACCCTAAGCCCGATGGGCATGCCCTTGCGGAGCTTGAAGTTGGAGATGGACTTCTTGGCCCGGGTGATGGCGGGCTTCTGCCCGGTGATGAGGGCCAGCTCCTTGGCGGCCTTCTCCAGGATGCGGGCGTCCTCCTTGGCCTCGCCCAGTCCCTGGTTGACCACCACCTTGGACAGCTGGGCACCTCCCAGATGTTCTGGTACCCGAAGCGCGGATGAGCTCGGGGCGAACCTCCTCGTAGTACTTCCTCTTCAGGGCAACGTCCAGGGGCATCTTACTCCTCCACGTCTAGGGACCCGCCGCACTTGGCGCAGACCCGGATCTTCCGCCCGTCCTCCAAGAGCTTCTTGCGCACCCGGGTGGGCTTGCCGCAGGCGGGGCAGAGGGGGCGGACCTTGGAGGCGTGTAGGGGCGCCTCCTTCTCAATGAACCCCCCCTGGGGGTACTGCGGGCTCACCCGCACCGCCTTCTTGACGATGTTGACCCCTTCCACGATGACCGCCTGCCTCCTGGGCAGGACCTGCTTCACCTTGCCCACCCGGCCCTTGTACTTCCCGGAGGCCACCAGCACGGTGTCCCCCTTCTTCACGTGCACCTTGGCCCGCATCAGAGCACCTCCGGCGCCAGGGAGACGATCTTCATGAAGCCCTTCTCGCGGAGCTCGCGGGCCACCGGGCCGAAGACCCGGGTGTCTCGAGGCTCCAGCTGGTTGTTGATGATCACCGCGGCGTTGTCGTCAAAGCGGATGGCCGAGCCGTCGGGGCGCTTCACCTCTTTCTTGGTGCGCACCACCACCGCCTTGACCACGTCCCCTTCCTTCACCGCCCCCCGGGGGATGGCCTCCTTGACGCTGGCCACGATCACATCCCCACGTGGCGTACTTGGCGTTGGAGCCTTGAGGACGCGGATGCACATGATCTTCCGGGCCCCGGTGTTGTCGGCCACCTCCAGGTAGGTTTGCGGCTGGATCATGCCTTACCCCCCCGCTTGGAAAGGCTTTGGTAGTTCTGGCGGCGCACCAGGTACTTTTCCACCAGGTCCATCCGCCCGCCCTCCACCAGGCGGAGCACCCTGAAGCGCTTGCGCTTGGAGATGGGGCGGGACTCCACGATCTCCACCACGTCCCCCACCTTGTACCGCTCCTCGGGGTCGTGGGCCAGGTACTTCTTGGAGCGCTTGATCACCTTGCCGTAGAGGGGGTGGGGGAACTGGCGCTCCACCAGGACCGTGACGGTCTTCTGCATCTTGTCGCTCACCACCACCCCGGTCAGGACCTTCTTAGGCATTGGCCCTCCTCTTCTCGTTCAAGACCGTAAGGAGCCTGGCGATCTGGCGCTTGAGGTCCCGGATCTTGTGGTTCTGGGAAAGCTGGCCGATGGAGGCCTGGAAGCGGAGTTCCATGAGCTCTCGCTTCTTCTCCCTCACCAGCTTCTCCAGCTCCACCGGGGAGAGCTTCCGGGCCTCCTCCAGCTGCTTCTTCACCTCACTGAGCTTCATCGTAGCGTCCCTCCTCACGATCTTGGTCTTGATGGGGAGCTTGTGGCCGGCGATGCGCAGGGCCTCGAGGGCCTGCTCCTCCGTCACCCCCGCCACCTCAAACATCACCCGGCCCGGCTTCACCACGGCCACGTACCCCTCCACGTTGCCCTTGCCCTTACCCATCCGCACCTCCAGGGGCTTCTTGGTGTAGGGCTTGTCGGGGAAGATGCGGATGAAGATCTTCCCCCCGCGGCGGAAGTGGCGCACCATGGCCACACGGGCGGCCTCAATCTGCTGGGAGGTGATCCAGGCGGGCTCCATGGCCACCAGGCCGAAGTCCCCGAAGGCCACGTAATCCCCCCCCTTGGCCGCCCCCTTCATCCGGCCCCGGTGCTGCTTGCGGTACTTCATGCGCCTGGGCATCAGCATGGCCTACTCCTCCTTCTTCACCCGCACGGCGGGGCGACGGCGGCGGGGCCTCTCCTCGGCCTTGGCGCCCTCGAGGCGGGCTTGGCCTTCTGGCCGCCGATCACCTCACCCAGGAACGACGTACGCCTTGACCCCCAGCACCCCGTAGGTGGTGCGGGCCAAAGCGAAGCCATAGTCTATGTTAGCACGCAGGGTCTGGAGGGGCACCGGCCCTCGGCG
>BBBL01000164.1 GCA_001311545.1 Thermus kawarayensis JCM 12314
CCGGAGGCCGAGGGGGCCTTGGCCCTGGTCCTGAGGGAAGCGGTGACCAACGTCCTGCGCCATGCGGGGGCCGGGCGGTGCTGGATTCGGCTCGGTGCCGAGGGCGGCCTCATCCGCCTGGAGGTGGGGGACGATGGCCAGGGGCTCCGGGCTCCCCTGCTGGAAGGGGAGGGCCTTCGGACCATGCGCGAGCGTATGGTTGCCCTGGGGGGGCAGCTCGAGGTCCTAGATAGGGGTGGGGTGCGGGTGGTGGCCGTCCTGCCTCCAGCCCCGGTGGAGGTGGGATGATCCGTGTCCTCCTGGCCGAGGACCAGGCCCTGGTGCGGGCAGCTTTGAAGGCCCTCCTGCAGCTTTCGGGAGAGGTCCAGGTGGTAGCCGAGGCGGCGGACGGCAGGGAGGCCGTGGCCCTGGCCGTTTCCCTAAGGCCCGACCTGGCCCTCTTGGACGTGGAGATGCCCGATATGGACGGCCTCGAGGCTGCCCGGCGGATCCGCCTCGAGGCCCCGGGGGTGCGGGTGGTTATCCTCACCACCTTCGCCAGGCCGGGCTATTTGGAGCGGGCCCTGGCCGCCGGGGCCCTGGGCTACCTCCTCAAGGACGCGCACCCGGAGCGCCTCTTAGATCCTTAAAGCGCGCCATGGAAGGGCGCCGGGTGGTGGACCCGGAGCTCGCCCTGGAGGCCCTTTCGGAGCCCAACCCCTTGAGCCCCCGAGAGCAGGAGGCCCTGAGGCTCGCCGGGGAAGGGCTTTCCGCCAAGGAGGTGGCGCGGCGGCTCGGCCTCTCCCCGGGCACGGTGCGCAACCTCCTCTCCGAGGCCTACCTCAAGCTTGGGGCCAGGAACCGCCTGGAGGCCTGGCGAAAGGCCCGGGAAAAGGGGTGGATCTGAACCCTGGTCCTGGTGGCGCTTCTCCTGGCGGGAGGATGGGGTCTGTGAAGGGCCTGGTCTCCCCCGGCCCGCCTGGGGCAGGGCTTGGGATTAGCGGTGACGGCGGCGCCACAGCTGACCCTCCTCGCCCTCGGGCTGGAGCAGGGCCGGTGGCAGAGTCCTTCCTAACCCCTTCCAACCTGGCGCCTTCTGCCCGGGACGGGCTGTGGGTAGCCCTGGCCATGGTTCCCATACGCCCACTGGGGGCTTGGGGGCATATGCTGGCTGCCTTTGCGGGAATAGCCCACGACCCTTCTCGCCGCCCTTTTGCCAGCCGGGTTTCAAGAGGAGGTCGTGTCAGGACCCCCACGCTGTCCTAGGCCGAGCGTGGGATGGCGTCACGGAACCTCTCGCAAAGCGGCCGGGGACTCCTCCAGGGGACGGCCCCGCTCGAACAGGTAGAAGGCGGCCGGGACCACGAACAGGGTGAGGAGGGCCGAAACCAGGATGCCCCCAAACATCACCACCCCGAGCCCCTGGCCGAACTCGGCCCCCGCCCCCCGGCCGAAGAGGAGAGGCAGGCTGATCACGAAGACGGTGAGGGTAGTCATGAGGATGGGCCGGAAGCGAAGGTAGGCGGCCTCCACCAGGGCCTCCTTCAGGGACTTTTGCCGCAGCCTCTGGGTGACGAAGTCCAAGTAGATGATGGCGCTTCGCAGAAAGCCCGATGAGGAGGAGGAAGCCAAGCACGCCAAAGATGTCCAGGCCGCCCCCCACAAGGTACGCAAAGAAAAGGGCCCCGGCAATGGCAAAGGGCACGGGGAGGAGGAGGTAAAGGGGGTAGCGGAAGGAGTTGAACTGGGCCCCCATGACCAGGTAGCCATGAAGAAGGCCAGCAGGAAGAGAAAGGGTCCCTGCCCCTGGAGCTGGCGCGCCAGGGCCGCGGGGCCGAAGGCCTGTCCCTCGGTGAGGACCACCTGGCTGTCTAGGACCCCGGCTTCCTGTAGGCGTCGGCTTAGCCGCTCCAGGAGGGCCTGGGCCGGGGGGGGCGGTGGGGGAAGGGCTTACCGTGATCTGGGCCACGTAGAGCCGGTTCTGCCGCGCTATGGTGGCCGGGGCCTGGCTTGCCACGAGCGCCCCGAGCTGCCCAAGGGAGAAAACTCCCGAGGAGGTGGGCACGGGAAGCTGAGGAGGGCCTGGGGATCGGAGAGGGAAAGGGGGTCCAGCTGAACCTGGATGGGGTAGGTGAGGCCGCCGAGCTCCACCTGGCCCGCCTGGGTGCCCTGGACCGAGGTCTGCAGCAGTTGGGCTACCTGGTTTGGCGCGAGGCCCGTGCCTGGAGGCGGTAAGGGTCCGGGCGGAAGGCGAACTGGAGGCCGGAGGGAGGGTTCGCCGGGACTGCTCCGAGGAGGTCGGGCTCCTGGGAGAGAACGGCGATGGCTCGCTGCAAGCGTTCCTGGAGGAGGGCCTGGTTAGGGGAGGCCAGGTTTAGGGTGAGGTTGGTGCCCTGGAAGCCCCCTCCCCCGCCACCCCCCGCTCCGAAGACGACGAAGCGGGCAGAGGGTTGGTCCTGAAGCAGGGCCCGCACCCCTTGCTGGAACTCGGGGAGAAGCCGGAACAGGCTGGGCCGCTTTCCGTGGGGCTTAAGGCCGATGACGAAGCTGGCCCCGCCTTGGGACACCTCCGCCTGGACCGTGTCCACCTCGGGGCGCAGGAGGAAGTAGGCTTCCACCCGGCCCGCCAAGGCGTTGGTCTGGCTTAGGGAGGTTCCCGGGGGCAGGTTCAGCCGGGCCCGCACATAGCCCGAGTCGCTTTGGGGGACGAAGGAGAAGGGGATGCGGGGGAGGAGGAGGGCGGAGAGGAGCAGGAAGAGGCCCAGGCTTCCGAAGAGGATCCCGGCAGAGTGCTCCAAAAGCCGCGCGAGGGTTGCGGCGTAGCCTGCCCGTACCCTTTCTAAGACCCGTTCGGTGCGGGCGTGGAGGGAGAGGGAGAAGCTTCCAGAAGGGCCAGGAGGCTTCCCAGGAGGTAGCGCCCAAGCCCCAGGGCCAAGGGGTAAAGCAGGAGCAAGGGGAGGAGCCTGGGCTGGCGCAGGACCAATAGGAGGCCCAGGATCGCCAGCAGGGCCAGCCAGCCTCCCCGCCGCCAGGCTCTGAGCCCGAAGCGGAGGTCTTCTGGGAGGGCAAGGAGGCGCTTGAGGGCCGCTTTCCAGGTGGTGGGGGGGGCGTCCGGGGTATAGGCCATGCGCACGGTGAGGAAGAGGAGGGCCTCGAGCCAGGACATGGCCACTGCCGCCGCCAGTCCCAGGGCGAACTGCTCCACGTACCGCCCCGCGAACCCTCCCACGAAGCTCACAGGGATGAGAACGGCCAGGAGGGAGAGGCTTGCCGCGGCCACAGCGGAAAAGACCTCGCTCGCCCCCACCAGGACCGCCCGCACCCGGTCTAGGCCCAAGGCGCGGTGGCGTTCCACGTTCTCCGCCACCACGATGGAGTCATCCACCACGATGCCGATGGCCACAATGAGGGCCAAGAGGGAGACCAGGTTGAAGCTAAAGCCCAGGAGCTGGTAAAGGATTGGGCCAGCGGACAGGGAGATGGGGATGGCTAAGATCACCGTGAAGGCGGTGTTGAGCCGTCCCAGGAAGAGGAGAACCACCGCGGCCACCACGGCCCCCGTGAGGAAGAGTTCCCTGTAGGTGCGCTCCAGGGAGGCGCGGATGGGTAGGGTGGTGTCGTTGCTGTAGAGGACCCTGTAGCCCTCGGGGAGCCGAGCCTGCTTAAGGCTCCGCTTGATGCCGTCCACCACGGCCACGGCGTTACTGCCCGCGGCTTGCTGTACGGAGATGAGGACCACGGGCTGGCCATTGATGCGAACGTACTCGCCCGCCTGGGAGCGCATCTCCACCCGGCCCAGGTCCCGCACCCGGACCCCCCGGGCGGCGTCCACCAGTACGGCTCCCACCTCCTCGAGCTTTGGGGCACGCCCTGCGTGAAAAGGCCTAGAGTGGTTCCTTCTCGAGTGATGCTACCGATGGGACTTTGCACCGAGCTTGCCGCCAAGGCCTGGGCCACCTGGTTCGGGGTGAGACGGTAATAGGCCAGCTTGCTAGGGTCTAGGTAAACCCACACTCCCTGCTCCGGCCCGCCCTGCAAGGCGACGTTGGCCACCCCGGGGACTGCTGCAGGAGGGGCAAGAGAACGTCTCGGGCGTATTCATAGACTTTGGCCAGGTCTTCCCCCGGAGCATAAAGGCCAAACTCCAAGATGGGCTGGGCGTTGGGGTCAAAGGCCTGGACTGAGGGGGGCGTGGCCCCTGAGGGGAGCTGCCGGGCCGTGGCCGAGGCCTGGGCCGCCACCTGGTTGGCGGCGCTCACCCGGTCCACGTCGGGTCCGAAGGAGACCACCACCCGGCTAAGGCCCTGGCTGCTGGTGGAGCTGATCTGGCTTATCCCGGCGATGCGACTAACCGCGTTTTCCAGAACCTGGGTGACCTGCTGATCTACGGTTTCCGGTGTGGCGCCGGGATATTGAACGGTCACCGACACCACAGGGACGTTGACCGAGGGGAGGAGGTCCACCCCTAGGTTGCGCGCGGCCAGGAAGCCGAAGACCACCACGGCGCCGAAGAGGCCGATGGCGAGCACGTAGCGGGCCACGGAGAAGCGGACGAAGGGGCTGATGCGGACCATGCTTCCTCACCTCCCGGGGTTTGGGCTCGGCGTTGGGGAAGGGCTTTCCCTTCGCCTCGGTTGCGCACCGGGCTCTCGAGTCGGGGCCCCTCCCCGTACGAGCGTCCCCTCCAAAAGCCCCGGAGGCGGGTTGACCACCACCTCGGCGCCCGGGGCCAGG
>BBBL01000165.1 GCA_001311545.1 Thermus kawarayensis JCM 12314
GGGGTAGGGGGGCAGGGGGGCCTGGTAGAAGCGCTCCTTGGGCCGGTGGTAGAGGACCCCCCGGTACCAGATCCCCGTGGAGTGGAGCACCAGCTCCTCCCCCAGGTAGAGGCTGGAGCCCACCCCCTGGGGGTGGGGCCTCTTGGCCAGGCCCAGCTCCTCCAGGAGGCCGTGGGCCGCGTCCAGGCCCATGAGGTACATCACCACGGGCATGGGTTCATGGCACCACCAGGACCAGACGGGTGGGGCTTCCCCCCGTGCGGAGGTACCGCACCACCCGGCCCTTGGCCACGTCCACCTCCGCCACCAGGCCCAGGTGGGGCAGGCTGGCGTAGACCAGACCCCGGGCGGGCCAGGGGGCGAGGTCCGGGTAGATGGCCCCGCCCGTGTCCTCGTCCATCTCGGGGAAGGGCCTGGGGGAGACCCGGACCTGCCGGAGGAGCCGCCCCTCCTTGGCCTCCCTGATCTGCAGGGTACCGTCCGTGAGGAGGACGTAAAGCCGCTCCCCATCGGAGGCCCCCCGGAGGAAGACCCCTCCCAGGGGGATGGGGGTGAGGCCGGGTGCCCCGGGGTCCAGGCGGAGGAGGTGCCTTACCCCGTCGGAGTACCCGAAGAAGGCCCCGTCCCCTTCCAGGAAGGCCCCGATGCGCTCCCCCGCCACGGGGTAGGGAAGCCGGGCGGCCTCCCTCCCCCCCTGCAGCACCAGGACGTCCCGGGCGCAGGCGAAGAAGCTCCGCCCCGTCTCCCGGTGGAAGGCCTCCCCGTGCTCCATGGGGCAGGAGAACCGCCCTCCCTCCTCCCCGCCCAGCCCCTTGGGGTAGAGGACCACCTGCCCCCGGGCCAGGAGGGCGAGGTAGGTGCCCTCTGGGGCCTCCACGATGTGGTAGTGGTCGGGGTTCGGGAGGCGGAGCCGCTGGTGGAGGAAGGGGGCCTCGGGGCGAAGGGCCTCCTCGTCAAAGAGGAGGGCCTCCCCGGTGCGTTCGGAGAAGGCCAGGAGGCGTCCCCCGAGGGCGTAGGGCTCGCTCCCGTGGCCGATGTTCCAGCCCCTGCCCAGGAGGAGGCTCTTGGCCACCACGGGCAGGCTCCAGCGCCCCTCCTCCTTCCCCGTCCAGACCACGGTGAGCCACTGCCGGTCCGTGTCCCTGCCCCGGGAGACCAGGAGGTACCGCCCGGAGGGGGCGGCCACCAGGCTCATCCCCCTGGGGGGCAGGGAGAGCCTGGCCACCACCTCCCCCCGGGGCAGGTCTATGGCCAGGAGGCGGCTTGAATCCTTGCCGTTGTCCAGGGCGAATAGCCGCGCCTCTGCCGGGAAGGCCTCCTCCCGCTCCGGCACCGCGCCGTGGGTCAGGGCGGGCAGGAAGCCCAGGGCCAGCAGGGGCAGGATGAGGGTTTGGAGGGTTCTGCGCATGCTCCCACCTCAGGGAAATGATATTGCAATAGCGTTTTCGTTAAGTCAAGAGGGGGTGCACCGCGGCCTCCGCCGCGGCGCGGTCCTCAGCTCTCGCAGGCCCGGCAGGAGAGGAGGAGGTCCCGGCTGTAAGCCTGGGCCATGCTCTGGCTGAACTGGTAGTAGAGGGCCTTGAGGCCCGAGCGCCAGGCGTGGAGGACCAGGGCGTTCACGTCCTTGGGCGGGGCCTCCGGGTGGACCACCAGGTTCAGGGACTGGCCCTGGTCTATGTGCTTCTGCCTCGAGGCTGCCAGGTTCACCAGGGTCATCTGGGAGACCTCGGCGAAGGTCTTGAAGACCTCCTTCTCCTCCTCCGTGAGGAAGTCCAGGTGCTGCACGGAGCCGTTGTGCTCCAGGATGCTCCGCCACACCCTCTCCTCGTCCCGGCCCTTCTCCCTCAAGACCTCCTGCAGGAAGGGGTTCTTGAAGGGGACCCTGGCTTCTGGAGGTCTTTCAGGTAGTAGTTGCTGGTGTAGGCTCTATGGAGGGGGAGACCTGGCCCAGGATGAAGGCGCTGGACTTGGTGGGGGCGATGGCCAGGAGGGTGGCGTTGCGCCTTTCCGCAAGCTCCCCCACCCCGGCCAGCTCGTCCTCGGGGTGGCGCTTCCTAAGCCACCTCGAGGCCTCCTCCGCCCGCTCCCGGATGGTCTTGAAGATCTCGGCGTTCCTCCGGAAGGCTCGGGGCTCTCCAGGGGGATCCTCTGGGACTGGAGGTAGCTGTGCCACCCCAGGACCCCCAGGCCTATGGCCCGGTAGCGCCGGGCGAAGCGCACCGCCCGCTCCAGGTAGGGGACGCCCTCCGCCTTCTCTATGAAGTCGTCCAGGACGGAGTCCAGGAAGATGGTCAGGGTCTCCACGGCGTCCGTGCTTCCACTCCTCGTAGTGGAGGAGGTTCAGGGAGGAGAGGCAGCAGACGAAGCTCTCCTCCTGGGAGGAGGGGAGCATGATCTCCGTGCAGAGGTTGCTGGCCCAGATGGTCTTGCCCAAGGCGCGGAAGACCTCGGGGGCCTTGCGGTTGGCGTTGTCCCGGAAGAAGAGGTAGGGGAGGCCCACCTCGGCCCGGCTCTTCAGGACCCTGGCCCAGCGGGCCCGCTTCTCGGGGTCGCCCGCCACCATCTCCTCCAGCCAGCGGTCGCCCACGGACACCCCCCAGAAGAGGGACTGGACGGGGGAGTTTTCCCGCTGGATGGTGAGCCACTCCTCCAGGTCGGGGTGCTCCATGTCCAGGTAGGCGGCGCACTGGCCCCTGCGGGTGGACCCCTGGTTGAAGACCTCGATCACCCGGTCAAAGAGGGAGGCGAAGGCGAAGGAGCCGTTGCTCTCCCCGTTGTCCCGGATGGGGGCGCCCCGGGGCCTGAGCCTCCCCAGGTAGACCGAGGTGCCGCCCCCCTGCTTGCTCATCATCCCCACCTCGGCCACCGCCCGCAGGATGGAGGCGGTGTCGTCCTCCACGTAGGTGCCGTAGCAGGAGATGGGGAGGCCCCGCCTGAGGCCGTAGTTGGCCCAGACCGGGGTGGCCAGGGAGTACCACCCCCGGGCCACGTACTCCTGGAACTTGCGGGCGAAGCCCTCGATCCCGGTGAGGGCCTCCGCCCGCTGGGCGATCTCCTTCACCCGCTCCTCCACGCTCACCCCGGGGAGCAGGTAGCCCCGGCTCATGTAGAGGCGGGTGTGCTCGTTGGCCCAGTACCAGCTCGTAGGTCCGCTTGGTCTCGGTCATGCCTTCTCCTCAGAAAAGCTCTTCCGGTTCAAAGCTCTGCACCCTTCGCGCGTAGGCCACGCTCCGCTTGTGGAAGAAGTCCACCTCCTTGTCGGCCAGGAGCTCCAGGGCGAACCACTCCGTGTCCCGAAGCCTCCCCCGGTCCACGGGGAAGGCCTCGGGGAGCCCGTGGAGGGCGAGGACCTCGTTGTAGCGGTGCTTCAGGAACTCCAGGGTCTCCCCGTGCCCCACCAAGGAGGGCTCCCCCTGGGCGAAGAGCCAGTCCAGGAGGGCCTCCTCCGCCCCGAAGAGCTCGCGGGCCAGGCCCAGGGCCTCCTCCTGGAAGGCCTCCCCGAAGAGGCCGGGGTCCTCCTCCCGGAGGAGGCGCAAAAGCTCCGCCCCGAAGAGGCCGTGGATGTTCTCCTCCTTGCTGGTGGCCTCTATGGCGTTGGAGATCCCCTTGTAGCGGTTGCCCCGGCGGTTCAGGGCCATGAGGACGTAGAACTGGGAGAAGAGGGAGACGTGCTCGGTGAAGGCGGAGAAGAGGAGGAGGGCCAGGGCGTACTCCCGCAGGCCCGCCTCCCGGGAGCGCCTGAGGACCGCCTCCAGGGCCCGGGCCCGCTCCTTGAGGGGGGTGGCCCCCTCCAGGGCCTCCCGGAAGGCCTCCTCGAGGCCCAGGAGCTCCAGGAGGTGGGCGTAGGCGTTGGCGTGCCGCACCTCGCTCTCGGCGAAGGTCATGCCCACCTCGGCGATCTCGGGCTTGGGGAAGCGGTCGTAGAGGCGGGCCCAGAAGAGCTTCACGGAGAGCTCCACCTGGGAGATGGCGAGGAGGGCCCGCTCCACCAGGTGCCGCTCCTTCTCGTCGGAGAGGGCGTGGTCCTGGAGGTCGGACTGGAAGCCGAACTCCGTGTGCACCCAGTAGCTGTGCCGGATGGCGTCCCGGAAGCGCAGGAGCCCCGGGTACTCGTAGGGGCGGTAGTGGGGCCTAGGCGCCGTGAGGGGCACGGGCCCCACCCCCTTCCAGGGGAGGCACCGGGCTCGGCCTGCCCCCCTCGTCCACCGCCACCAGGACGAACCCGCCCCGGGCGGCCAGGTAGGCCTCCTCCCCTCCTTCAGCGGCTCCACCCACATCTCCACCTCCACCCGCATGGAGGAGCGCCCCACCTCCTTAAGCCGGGCCACCAGCTCCACGATGGCCCCCAGGGGCACGGGGCGCTTGAAGTCCACGGCGTCGGCGTGCACCGTCACCACCTTTTTGCGCGCGTGCCGGGTAGCGGCCACGAAGGCCGCCTGGTCCATCCAGCCAGAACCGTTCCGCCGAATAGGGTTCCGTAGTGGTTGGTCTCCCCGGGGAAGACGGGGTAGACCATGCGCGTTTCCCGCATGGCACCTCCTGAGGGTGCGAAAACCCGCCTAAAGCCTAAGGGCCGCCTCGGGCGCCGGGCCCGAGTCCTCATTTTGGGGGGATGGGCGAGCTAAGGTCCCACGGGCATCACCACCTTTGCCCTTGCCTCGAGGGCTACGGGGCGGGGCCGCGAAGCGGGTACTCG
>BBBL01000166.1 GCA_001311545.1 Thermus kawarayensis JCM 12314
TGGATGGCGTCGGTGATCTCGTACTCCCCCCGGGCCGAGGCTTGAGGCCTCTATGCTTTCCCAGATCTCCGGGCCGAGGACGTAGACCCCCGCCACCGCCAGGTCCGAGGGGGGTCCTTTGGCTTTTCCAGAAGGCGGAGGATCCTTTCCCCCTCCATCACCGCCACGCCGAACTGCCGGGGATTTTCCACCCGCGCCAGGGCCAAGACGGCGCTCACCCCTTCCCGGAAGGCTTGGAGGAAGCGGCCGATGCCCTTCTGGAAGAGGTTGTCCCCCAGGTAGAGCACAAAGGGGCTGCTTCCCAAAAACTCCCGGGCCACGGCCACGGCGTGGGCCAGGCCCTGGGGCTCCTCCTGGAGGATGTAGCGCACCGGGTAGCCTCCTAGGGCTTCGCGGAGGTCCTTTTCCGTCTCCGGGGAGACCACCACCCCGATCTCCTCCACCCCGGCGGCCAAGAGGTTGTCCACGGCGTAGTGGATGATGGGCCGCCCCGCCACCCGGATCACCGGCTTGGGCCGGGTGTGGGTGAGGGGGCGAAGCCGGGTGCCGCGGCCTGCGGCCAGGATGAGTCCCTTCATGCCTGGGAGTATACCCCGTACAATAAGGGGGAGATGTCCAACGCCCTCACCCGGGTGGCCTACGCCTACGACCGCCTCCGGGCCTACCCGCCCGAGGTGGCCGGGCGGATCGCCACGGCCCTGAGCCACGCCCTCCAGACCCGGGGGGAGGAGCCGGTTTTCCTGGAGCTCGGCGTGGGCACGGGGCGCATCGCCCTCCCCCTCATCGCCCGGGGTTACCGGTACATCGCCTTGGACGCCGACCCCGCCATGCTGGAGGTCTTCCGGCAAAAGGCCGCCGGGGTCATGCGCAAGGTGCGCCTTCTCCTTTCGGATGCCCGGGAGATCCCCCTGCCCGACGAGAGCGTCCACGCCGTGATCGTGGTCCACCTGTGGCACCTCCTCCCCGACTGGCCCAGGGCCCTGGCCGAGGCCCTGCGGGTCTTGAAGCCAGGGGGGGTCCTCCTGGAGGGGTGGGACCGGGTGGAGGCGGAGGCCGAGTGTCGTCTCCAGGAGAAGTGGCAGGCCCTGGTGGCCGAGGAGGGGTTTCCCGTGGTCCGGGGGACCCACGGCAGGCGGCTTGCGGAGGTGGAGGAGGCCTTAAGGCGCCTGGGCCTCAGGCCCAAGACCCGGGAGGTGGTGGCCTGGCGGGAGGAGCGTACCCCCCGGGAGGCCCTCGAGGCCCTGCAGGAAAGGCTTTACTCCTTCACCCACGCCGTGCCCCAGGAGGTCCACGAAAGGGCCATGTCCAGGCTTTGGGCCTGGGCCGAGGCCGAGTTCGGCGACCTGGACCGCCCCTTCCCGGTGGAAAAGCGCTTTTTCCTGCGCACCTCCCGCCTTTCCTGATGAAGAAGATCTATGTCCGCACCCCCAAAGAGGGCCTGGTGAACCTCACCCAGGCGGTGGAAGGGATTCTGGAAGGGCACACCGGCCTGGTCTACCTCTTCGTGCCCCACACCACCTGCGGCCTTACCGTGCAGGAGGGGGCCGACCCCGACGTGGCCCACGACCTTTTGGCGCGGCTTGCGGAGCTTGTTCCCCGTGTCCACCCCAAGGACCGCCACGCCGAGGGCAACACCCACGCCCACCTGAAAAGCCTCCTCACCGGGCCGTTTCTCCTCTTGCCGGCGGAGGGAGGGCGCCTGGTCCTCGGGCGGTGGCAGCAGGTGTTCCTGGCGGAGTACGACGGCCCCAGGACCCGGGAGGTCTGGGTGCGCCTTCTTTAAGGCCCCAAAAGGGCTTTCCTAGGCCTTTAGATAGAGGCCTTCGCGTCGCAGAACCCAGGCAGGGGGCTACACCCAGCGCACCTCTTGGACGCTTCTAACCCCCCTCAGGGCCTCCACTAAGGCCTCCCGTTCCCCGTCCTGCACCGTAAGGCGGAGGCGGATGCGGGCCAAGGGGCCCAGGATGCGGGTCTCGGAGCCAGGGCGCTTTTCCCCGCCTCGGCCACCACCTGCATCACGTCCCGGAGGAGCCCGGCCCGGTCCTGGGCCAAGACCTCCAGGGTGGCCACCTTCCCCCCCACCCCTTCCCAGTAGGCCCCCAGGACCCGGTCGGCCTCGGGGCCCTGGAGGAGGCGGCGGAGGTTGGGGCAGTCCGCCCGGTGCACCGTCACCCCCCGGCCCCGGGTGACGAAACCCAGGATGCTGTCCCCCTTCATGGGCTCGCAGCAGGAGGCCAGGCGGATGGGAGCCTCCAGGTCCTGCTCCAGGCGGATGCCCCACTGGTTCTTGGGGGTGGCCTTGGGCTTCTCCGGCTTGAGGAGGGCCTTGGGGTAGAGCTTTTCCGCCACCTGCCGGGGGGTGATGCGGTTCAGGGCCAAGGCCAGGTAGAGCTCTTCGGGGGAAGGGGTGAGGCCCAGGCGCTTGGCCGCCTCCTCCAGCTGGCTGTCTGCGGGTCTGGGAGGCCCTTGCGCTTGAGGTAGCGCTCCAGGAGCTTTTGGCCCCTTTCCAGGGTCTCCTGGCGCTCCTGGGCGCGGAAGTACTGGCGGATCTTGCTCTTGGCGGTGCGGGTCTTGGCGAACTCCAGCCAGCTTGGAGGGGTGGGCGTTCTTGGCGGTGAGGATCTCCACGATCTCCCCGTTCTGGAGCTCGTAGGAGAGGGGGACGATGCGCCCGTTCACCTTGGCCCCCACCATGTGGTGCCCCACCTCGGTGTGGATGTGGTAGGCGAAGTCCACGGGGGTGGCCCCCTTGGGGAGGTTGATGATCCTTCCCTTGGGGGTGAAGACGAAGACCCTCCCCCCCAGAAGGTCCCGGGTCACCGCCTCCACGAACTCCCGGGAGCTAGAGAACTCCTGCTGCCACTCCTGGATGTTCCTGAGCCAGGAGACCCGCCTTTTGAGCTCCTCGGGATCGGTGAGGCCCTCCTTGTAGAGCCAGTGGGCGGCGATGCCGTACTCCGCCACCCGGTGCATCTTCTGGGTGCGGATCTGCACCTCCAAGGGCAGGCCCTCCAGGGCGATGACCGTGGTGTGGAGGCTCTGGTAGCCGTTGGGCTTGGGCACGGCGATGTAGTCCTTCACCCGGCCGGGGATGGGCTGCCAGAGGGCGTGGACCAGGCCCAGGACGTGGTAGCAGACCTGCTTTTCCCTCACGTCCTCCTCTTTGGGGCTTGGCTTGGGGTCCAGGACCACCCGCACCGCCAGGAGGTCGTAGATCTGCTCCAGGGCCTTGCCCTCCCGCTCCATCTTCTTCCAGATGGAGTAGAGGTGCTTGGGGCGGCCCGTGACCTCAAAGCCCTTGAGCTGGGTCTGCAGGAGCTCGTCCCGCCTCAGGGCCTCCTCCAGGATGGCCGTGGCCCGGCGCACCAGGCGTTCCCGGGCCTCCTGGGTCTCCTGGAGGCGGGAGAGGAGCCCCTGGTAGGCCTCCGGGTGGAGGTAGCGGAAGGAGAGGTCCTCCAGCTCCCACTTGATCTGGTCCATGCCCAGGCGGTGGGCCAGGGGGGCGTAGATCTCCAGGGTTTCCTGGGCGATGCGCCTTTGCTTCTCGGGGGGCATGTGCTCCAGGGTGCGGAGGTTGTGCAGGCGGTCCGCCAGCTTGACGATGATGATGCGCACGTCCTCCGCCATGGCGATGAACATCTGGCGGAGGTCCTCGGCCCTTTTCTCCTCGCCCTCGAGGTTGGCCAGCTTGTAGAGCTTGCTGACCTTGGTCTCCCCCTCCACCAGACGGCGCACGGTGGGGCCGAAGCGCCGTTCCAGCTCCTCCCCGGAGACCCCGCAGTCCTCTATGGTGTCGTGGAGGAGGCCCGCGGCCAGGGTGTCGGCGTCCATGTGCAAGGAGGCCAGGATGGCCGCCACGGCCACGGGGTGGGTGATGTAGGGCTCCCCGCTTCTTCGCAGCTGGCCCCGGTGGGCCTCCTCGGCGAAGAGGTAGGCCCTATGGACCCTCTCCCGCTCCTCGGGGGACAGGTAGGAGAGGTGCGCCATCAGGTTTTCCCAAAGGGCTTCGCGGACGACCACTACCTTTAGTGTAGCACCCGCCCAATCCCCTTCAGGAGAGCTCCAGGAGGAAGGCCGAAAGGGCCGACCGTTCCAGGAGGGCCACCAGGGTCTTTCCCCTAAAGGGGGCGAGGACCAGGGCCTTTTCCCCGAAGACCAAGGCCGCGGGGCCCCGCCTTTGGGCGAGGGCCTCGTCCAGGCGGTCCAGGGCCTCCTTGAGCCGGAGGAGGGGCTCCTTGGGAAGGGGGAGCTCCCCTTCCTCCAGGTGGCCTAAAGCCTCCACCCCGGGCAGGCGGAGGCGGTCCAGGCCCTGGGGGGTAGGGGGGCCTCCGTCCAAGGCCCCCAGGAGGGCCTCCAGGTCCGCCCCCCCGAGTTCCTGGAGCACGGCCTTGGCCGCCTCCGCCTCCTTCTCCAGCTCCTTGAGGAGGGCTTCCGCCTGGGCCAGGGTGCCTTCCACCTGGAGAAGCCCCTTGGGCCCCAGGCGGGGAAGCTTTTCCTTGGCCCTTTGCAGCACGGAAAGAAGGGGCCTGAGGCGGCGGCCGGTATCGCTCTGGAAGCCTGGAGGCGGGCGTAGGTCTGGAAAAAGGCGGTGAGGCGGGTGAGAAGCTCCTCCCGCTTGGCCTCCAGCCGCCTCTTCAGAGCCTGGAGGGCCCGGGCGATGGGGGCGGGGTTGGGCTCGGGCTTGGCC
>BBBL01000167.1 GCA_001311545.1 Thermus kawarayensis JCM 12314
GGGCGGGGTGGCGGTGCCGTAGGTATCGTACAGTTTTCGCTTTTCCGGGTCGGAGAGGACGGCGTAGGCCTCGTTGATCTCCTTGAACCGCTCCTCGGCCTCGGGGCTCTTGTTGACGTCGGGGTGGTACTGGCGGGCCAGGCGCTTGTAGGCTCGTTTGATCTCCTCCTGCGTGGCGTTTCTGGGAACCCCCAGGATGGCGTAGTAGTCCTTCATGGTCTACTCCAGGTCGGCCTCTTCCGGCTTCTCCTCCCCCACCGCCACCCGGGCCGGGCGCACCAGGGCCTCCCCCAGGCGGAAGCCCCGCTGGAAGACCCGGGCCACCTTCCCCGGCTCCCCGGGAAGGAGGCCCACCGCCTCGTGGTACCGGGGGTCAAAGGCCTGGCCCTCCCCCGGCACCTCCTCCACCCCAAGGCCCGCCAGGGTGCGGAAGAAGCCGTCCCGGACCGCCTTCACCCCCTGGCGGATGCTCTCGGGGTTCGCCTCGGCGAACTCCAGGGCCCGGTCCAGGTCGTCTAGAACCGGGAGGAGGGCCCTCAGGGCCTTGAGCAGGCCTTCCCGCTCCCGCGCCTTGAGCTCCTCCTCCATGCGCTTGCGGTAGTTGTCAAAGTCGGCGAGGAGGCGGAGGTACCTGTCCTTGAAGCCCCTAAGCTCCTCCTCCGCCGCCCTAAGGCGCTCCTCCAGGGCCTGGGCCTCCTGGCCCACCTCCTCCAGGTCCTTTTCCAGGGTGTCCTCGTGGTTCCGCTCCTCCATGGACCCTCCTTGGGGATAGCCCCGGCTTCCCGCCTTACTCGGCGGGCTTGTAGTCGGCGTCAATCACGTCGTCCGGACCCTTTCCCGAGGCCGCCTGGGCGCCCCGCTCGTAGGCCTCCACCGCCTTCAAGAGCTCCTCGGTGGCCGCCTTGAGCTCGGGGTCGGGGGCGTCCCGCTCCACGAGCTCCTTGGCCTTCCCTATGGCGGCCTCGAGGCGGGCCCTGGCCTCGGGGCTTCCCTGCTTCTCCTGGAGAACCCGCTCCGCCTGGATGCGGGCCGAGTCCAGGGTGTTCTTGAGCTCGGCGTGCTCCTTGCGCCTGCGGTCCTCCTCGGCGTGGCGCTTGGCCTCCTCTATCATGCGCTGAATCTCCTCCTCGGAGAGGGTGGTGGTGTTCTGGATGGTGATGGAGGCCTCCGCCCCGTGGACTTCTCCTTGGCGGTCACGTGGAGGATGCCGTTGGCGTCGATGTCAAAGCAGACCTCGATCTGCGGGACCCCGGCGGGCATGGGGGGGATGCCCTCGAGGCGGAAGCGGCCAGGCTCTTGTTGTCTTGGGCCATGGGGCGCTCGCCCTGGAGGACGTGGATCTCCACGGCGGTCTGGTTGTGCTCGGCGGTGGTGAAGATCTCGCACTTGCGGGTGGGGATGGTGGTGTTCCGGGGGATGAGGACGGTCATCACCCCGCCCTTGGTCTCCACGCCCAGGGAGAGGGGGGTGACGTCCAAGAGGACCACGTCCCGCACCTCCCCCATGAGCACCCCGGCCTGGATGGCCGCCCCCATGGCCACCACCTCGTCGGGGTTCACGGAGCGGTTGGGCTCCTTGCCCAAGAGCTCCCTCACCACCCGCTGCACCGCAGGCACCCGGGTGGCCCCGCCCACCAGGATCACCTCGTCAATCTGGGCGGGGGTGAGCCCCGCGTCCCTCAGGGCCTGCTCCACCGGGCCCCTTAGGCGCTTGAGGAGGGGTTCAATGAGCTCCTCAAACCTGGCCCGGGTGAGCTTCTTCTCCAGGTGGAGGGGGGTCTTGCTCGCGGGGTCCAAGGCGATGAAGGCAGGCTGATGGTGGTCTCCAGGGTGCTGGAGAGCTCAATCTTGGCCTTCTCCGCCGCCTCGATGAGCCGCTGGAGGGCCTGGCGGTCGGCCTTGAGGTCCACCCCGTACTCCCGCCGGAACTCCTCGGCGAGCCAGTTCACGATGGCGTGGTCCATGTCGCTGCCGCCCAGGTGGGTGTCCCCGGAGGTGGCCTTCACCTCAAAGACCCCCTCGCCGATCTCCAGCACCGTGACGTCAAAGGTCCCGCCCCCCAGGTCAAACACCAGGACGGTCTCGTTCCCCTTCTTGTCCAGGCCGTAGGCAGGGCGGCGGCGGTGGGCTCGTTGATGATGCGCAGGACCTCCAGCCCCGCGATCCTCCCGGCGTTGGCCGTGGCCTCCCGCTGGGCGTTGTTGAAGTAGGCGGGAACGGTGATCACCGCCTTGGTGATCCGTTCCCCGAGCTTCTTGGAGGCGTCCTCCACCAGCTTGCGGAGGACCATGGCGCTGATCTCCTCGGGGGTGTAGAGCTTGCCCTTGACCTCCACCCGCACGCCCCCGTCGGGCCCCGGGACCACCTTGTAGGGCACCCGCTTGGCCTCCTCCTGGACCTCCTCAAAGCGGCGGCCGATGAAGCGCTTGATCTCAAAGATGGTCCCCTCGGGGTTCAGGACCGCCTGGCGCTTGGCCATGCGGCCCACCAGGGTCTCCCCATCACGGAAGGCCACCACGCTGGGGGTAACCCTTTCCCCTTCGGCGTTCTCCAGCACCACGGGCTTTCCGCCCTCCAGGACGGCGATCACGCTGTTGGTGGTACCCAGGTCAATGCCCACTGCCTTGGCCATAACGCACCTCTCCCTTCAAGCGTAAGGGATTCGGAGCAGCCTTGTCAAGAGAGTTGAGCGTGATTGTGTCATGGTGCCCCAGGCTACCCGGGCCTCCCTCCTTTCGTGTACCTTAGGAGAGGACATGTCCCGTTTGCCTCTGAACTTTCTGGTCTTCCTCTTGGGCCTTCTCTTCCTGGCGTGGGCCTTCAGCCTGGCGGGAACCACGGGCAGCGCCGGGGGTGCGGTGAACTACACCACCTTCCTGGAGGACCTCAAGGCGGGCCGGGTGAAGGAGGTGGTGGTGCGCTCGGGGGAGACCCGCATCCAGGGGACCCTGGTGGACGGCTCCTCCTTCACCACCTACGCCGCCAGCCCCCCCGATAACGCCGCCCTCGAGGCCTGGATGCGCCAGGGGGTGAGCGTGCGGGTGGAACCCCCCCAGGGGCAGAGCCCCCTGGGTTTCCTCTGGCCCCTCCTCCTGGTGGGCCTCCTCATCGGGGCGCTCTTCTACTTCTCCCGCTCCGGGCGGGCGGGGCCCTCGGACTCGGCCTTCAGCTTCACCAAGAGCCGGGCCCGGGTCCTCACCGAGGCCCCCAAGGTCACCTTCAAGGACGTGGCCGGGGCGGAGGAGGCCAAGGAGGAGCTTAGGGAGATCGTGGAGTTCCTGAAAAACCCCGCCCGCTTCCACGAGATGGGGGCCCGCATCCCCAAGGGGGTGCTTCTGGTGGGGCCTCCGGGGGTGGGGAAGACCCACATCGCCCGTGCGGTGGCGGGGGAGGCCCGGGTGCCTTCATCACCGCTTCCGGCTCCGACTTCGTGGAGATGTTCGTGGGAGTGGGGGCGGCGAGGGTCAGGGACCTCTTTGAGACCGCCAAGCGCCACGCTCCCTGCATCGTCTTCATAGACGAGATTGACGCCGTGGGAAGGAGGCGGGGAAGCGGTGTGGGAGGCGGGAACGACGAGAGGGAGCAGACCTTAAACCAGCTCCTGGTGGAGATGGACGGATTTGAGAAGGACTCCACCATCATCGTCATGGCCGCTACCAACCGCCCGGACGTCCTGGACCCGGCCCTCCTTCGCCCCGGGCGCTTTGACCGCCAGGTGGCCATTGACGCCCCCGATGTGCGGGGAAGGGAGCAGATCCTGAGGATCCACGCCCGGGGGAAGCCCCTGGCCGAGGACGTGGACCTGGCGCTTCTCGCCAAGCGCACCCCGGGCTTCGTGGGGGCGGACCTGGAGAACCTCCTCAACGAGGCCGCCCTCCTCGCCGCCCGGGAGGGGCGGAAGAAGATCACCATGAAAGACCTCGAGGAGGCCGCCGACCGGGTGATGATGGGCCCGGCCAAGAAGAGCCTGGTCCTCACCCCCCGCGACCGCAGGATCACCGCCTACCACGAGGCGGGGCACGCCCTGGCGGCCCACTACCTGGAGCACGCCGACGGGGTGCACAAGGTGACCATCGTGCCCCGGGGGCGGGCCCTGGGCTTCATGATGCCCAGGCGGGAGGACATGCTCCACTGGTCCAGGAAGCGGCTTCTGGACCAGATCGCCGTGGCCCTGGCGGGAAGGGCGGCGGAGGAGCTGGTCTTCGAGGACGTGACCACGGGGGCGGAGAACGACTTTCGCCAGGCCACGGAGCTCGCCCGGCGGATGATCACCGAGTGGGGCATGCACCCCGAGTTCGGCCCCGTGGCCTACGCGGTGCGGGAGGACACCTACTTGGGCGGGTACGATGTCCGCCAGTACTCCGAGGAAACGGCCAAGCGCATTGACGAGGCGGTGCGGCGCCTCATTGAGGAACAGTACCAAAGGGTGAAGACCTGCTCCTGGAGAAGCGGGAGGTTCTGGAGCGGGTGGCGGAAACCCTCCTGGAGCGGGAGACCCTCACCGCCGAGGAGTTCCAAAAGGTGGTGGAGGGCCTGCCCTTGGAGGAGCCCCAGGCCTTGGAGCCCCGGGAGGAAAAGGAGGCGCCCCGGGTGGTACCCAAGGTCAAGCCCGGCGGGGCCCTGGGCGGGGTCTGATGCCGCCCCGTGCTGGCCCGGGCCAGCACGGGGCCCTACGGCGG
>BBBL01000168.1 GCA_001311545.1 Thermus kawarayensis JCM 12314
CCGCCGCACCTCCCCCACCTTCTCCCCGGCCCGGAGGACGACGATGCGGTCAGCGAGGTCCAGGACCTCGTCCAGCTTGTGGCTGATAAAGAGGACGGCGAGGCCCCTCTCCTTGAGCCTCCGCACCTCCCGGAAAAGGTCCTCGGCCTCCTTGGGGGTAAGGACGCTGGTGGGCTCGTCCAGGATGAGCACCCTGGGCCGGGAAAGGAGGGCCCGCAACAGCTCCACCCGTTGCTTCTCCCCGGCCGAGAGGCGGTGGACGGGGGCCTTCAGATCCACCCCCAGGGGGTGGTCCTGGAGGAGGGTCTGGAGCCTCCGGAGAAGGGCCCGGCGGGAGAAGAAGGGGGGAGGTCCAGGCCCAGGGCCAGGTTCTCCGCCACCGAGTGGGCCTCTATGAGCTCGGGGTGCTGGGGCACCAGGGCGATGCCGAGCCTCTGGGCCACCCTGGGGGAGGGGATGACCACCTCCCGGCCCTCCAGGAGGATGCGCCCCTCGTCGGGGGCGTAGAGGCCGTAAAGAAGGCTCACCAGGGTGGTCTTCCCCGCCCCGTTCTCCCCCAGGAGGGCCAGGACCTCCCCCCTTCTCACCTCGAGGCTCACCCCGCGGTTGGCCACCACGGGGCCGAAGCGCTTGGTGATGTTCTCCAACCTCAGCATGGGAAGGCCCGCAGGCCCGGACCTGAGGATACCACCACCGCTCCCCAGGGGCTGGTATACAATGCCCCCAAGCCCCCGATGGGCCCGAAGCGGCTCAGAGCGCGGGGCGAGGAGGTAGGCATGGCTAAGGTAAGGCTGGAGCACGTGTGGAAGCGCTTCGGCAAGGTGGTGGCCGTCAAGGACTTCAACCTGGAGACGGAGGACGGGGAGTTCGTGGTCTTCGTGGGGCCCAGCGGCTGCGGCAAGACCACCACCTTGCGCATGATCGCCGGGCTCGAGGAGATCTCCGAGGGCAAGATCTACATCGGCGACCGCCTGGTGAACGATGTCCCCCCCAAGGACCGGGACATCGCCATGGTCTTCCAGAACTACGCCCTCTACCCCCACATGAACGTCTACGAGAACATGGCCTTCGGCCTCCGCCTTAGGCGCTACCCCAAGGACGAGATAGACCGGAGGGTGAAGGAAGCGGCCCGGATCCTCAAGATTGAGCACCTCCTTTCCCGCAAGCCCCGGGAACTCTCGGGCAGCCAGCGCCAGCGGGTGGCCATGGGCCGGGCCATCGTGCGGGAGCCTAAGGTCTTCCTCATGGACGAGCCCCTCTCCAACCTGGACGCCAAGCTCCGGGTGGAGATGCGGGCGGAGATCGCCAAGCTCCAAAGGCGCCTCGGGGTCACCACCATCTACGTCACCCACGACCAGGTGGAGGCCATGACCCTGGGCCACCGCATCGTGGTCATGAAGGACGGGGAGATCCAGCAGGTGGACACGCCCCTCCGCCTTTACGACTTCCCCGCCAACCGCTTCGTGGCGGGCTTCATCGGAAGCCCCTCCATGAACTTCGTCAAGGCCTCCGTGGAGGTGCAGGGGGAGAAGGCCTACCTCGTGGCCCCCGGGTTCCGGATCCGCGCCAACCCCATCCTGGCGCAAAGCTCAGGCCCTACGCGGGCAAGGAGGTCTGGATGGGCCTTCGCCCCGAGCACCTGGGCCTCAAGGGCTTCACGGTGATCCCTGAGGAGGAAAACGCCCTTCGGGGGGAGGTGGAGGTGGTGGAGCCCCTGGGGGCGGAAACCGAGCTCCACGTGAGCGTGGACGGTACCGTTCTGGTGGCCAAGGTGGACGGGCACGCTCCCGTGAGGCCCGGGGACCGGGTGGAGCTCCTGGCGGACACGGGCCGCCTCCACGCCTTTGACCCCGGCACCGAAAGGGCCATCGGCCACTCCCAGGAACCGTGGCCGTGGCCCGCTGAAACCGCCCCTTATCATGGAGGGGTGAGCGCCGCCAAGCCTTTCGTCATCGGCATCGCTGGGGGTAGCGCCAGCGGCAAGACCACCCTGGCCCAAGCCCTGGCCCGGGCCCTGGGCCAGCGGGTGGCCCTCCTGCCAATGGACCACTACTACAAGGACCTCTCCCACCTGCCCTTTCCCCAGCGCCTGCAGGTGAACTACGACCACCCCGAGGCCTTTGACCTGGACCTCTACCTGGCCCACGCCGAGGCCCTCCTCCGGGGAAGCCCGGTGGAGATGCCCCTTTACGACTTCAAGGCCTACGCCCGAAGCCCCAAAACCCAGCGGGTGCGGCCTGCGCCGGTGGTGATCCTGGAGGGCATCCTGGTCCTCTACCCTGAGGCCCTAAGGCAGCTCATGGACCTCAAGGTCTTCGTGGACGCCGACGCGACGAGCGCTTCATCCGAAGGCTCCTACGGGACGTGGAGGAACGGGGGCGCACCCTTAAGGGGGTGGTGGAGCAGTACCTCCACCGGGTGAAGCCCATGCACCAGGCCTTCGTGGAACCCTCCAAGCGGTACGCCGACGTGATCCTGCCCGGAGGGGGCCAGAACCCCGTGGCCCTGGAGATGCTCCTGGCCAAGGCCCTCGCCCGCCTGGGGGAGGTGGGGGCAGCATGAAGCGGCTTCTGCACCTCCTCCTTTTCCTCGCCCTCGTCCCCTCCCTCCTGGCCCTCCTCCCCAGGCTTCGGGCGGAAAGGCCGGGGCCCGTGGCCCTGGTGCTGGATGCCGAGGCGGTGCGCGCCCAGGCCAAGGCCCAGGGGCAAAGCCTCCTCCAGGCCCTGGCCCAATACCGGGCCCAAGGGGTGAACGGGGTGGCCTTCCCCGAGCGCCTGGTCAAGGACTGGATCGCCGAAGGTGCTCTCCTTTACCGCCAGGGGCGGGAGCTTCGGGAGGAGGGGCTTCCCGCCCGGAGGGACTGGTACTACCTCAAGGGGGAAGCCTGGCTTCTGGACCTTCTGCAAAGGGCCTACCACCTCCCCACGGAAAGGCTTGGGGAGTGGCTGGGCTTCCCCGTGGACGTCCAGGCCTTCCCCGCCTTCTACGCCTTTTCGGAGATCCAAAAGGCCAAGGAAGCGGCTTTTACGTGGTGGTCCGGCCCATCAACCACCCCCTGCGCCGCCTGGAGCCCGGGCTTCCCCTGGTGCCCAAGGAGGCGGACGCGTGGTCTTCCAGGGCCTGGAGGCCTTGGGCTACCCCCACCGGCTGGAGGCGGCCCAGGCCCTGGTCCCGGTCCCCGTGGCTCATTGAGGGGACCCCCCAGCCCGGCCTTCTGGCCTACAGGGAAAGGGGCGTGCTAAGGCTTTTCAGCCTACGCTACGAGTGGCAACTCACCCTAAGCCCCGAGGAGGCCGCAGACAAGTACACCCTCGCCGCCCGGGAGCGGGGGCACCAGCTCCTCTACCTCAGGCCCTACCCCTACCCCCAGGAGACCGCCCGCCTCCTCACCCGTCTGCAGGAGGCTTAAAGGCCAGCCACATCGCCCTGGGGGCGCCTAAGCCCCGCGGGTTCGCCCCAAGCCCCTTGCGCCACGCCGCCTGGGTGGGGGTGCTTGCGGGCCTCGGGCTTTTGGCCCTGGGGCTTCCCGTGTACGGGCCTGGGTGGCCTTTATCCTCCTCCTCCTGGCCCTGGGGTACGCCGGGAGCCAGGCGGGGGCGTTGCTTGCGGCTCTGGTCTTCCCGGTGCTGGGCTTTTTGGGACCCAGGAACGGGCTTTGGCCGTGGGCGCGGAGCCTGGGGTACGCCCTCATGGGAGCGGTCTTCCTCAGCGCCCTGGGCTCGAGCCCGGCCACGGTCTTAGGCCTCACCCCCTTCAAAGGGGTCTCCCTCACCCTGCTGGTCCCGCCCCTCCTGGTGGCTTACAGCTTCCTGGACCGCAACTTCAAAGAAGCCCTCACCCGCCTCTACACCCACCCCCTGCGCCTGGGGGAGGTGGCCCTGGGGACTCTGGCCCTGGGCCTTCTGGCCTTCGCCTCCTGCGCCGGGGCAACGACGCCCCCTTGGTGCCGGAGTTGGAGCTGAAGCTGAGAAGCCTGCTCCAGGACCTCATGGTGCGCCCCCGCTTCAAGGAGGTCTTCGGGCACGCCCTCTTTCCCCTGGCCCTCCTCCTCCCCTGGCCGCGCCACCTGCAAAACGCCCTCCTCTTCCTGGCAAGCCTCGGCATCGCTCCATCCTCAACACCTTCAGCCACTTCCACACGCCCCTACCCATCTCCTTCTTCCGGGTGCTGAACGGCGCCCTTCTGGGAGGGGCTTTGGGCCTGCTAGGGGTTATCCTGGTGAGGAGGCTACGGGCATGGTGGTTGGGGTAGCGGGGTACTACGGGTTCAGGAACGCCGGGGACGAGGCCATCCTGGAAGCCATCGCCCGGGAGCTCAGGGCGCGGGGGCACCAGGTGGTGGCCCTCTCCGGGGACCCCAGGCGCACCCGGGAGGAGCACGGCCTTAGGGCTTTCCACCGCCTTAACCCCTTGGCCCTTCTTGGGGCCGACCTCTGGCTTCTGGGAGGTGGGGGGCTTTTGCAGGACGCCACCAGCGCCCTAAGCCTCCAGTACTACCTTTCCCTCCTCCGCCTCGCCCGGCTTTTCCGCAAGCGGGTGGTGGTCTTCAACCAGTCCCTGGGCCCCTTTCCCCTCGAGGGGAGGCCCTGGTGCGGCGGGTCCTTCGGGGGGTACCCGCCATCTTCCGCGACCAGGACTCCCTGGAGTACGCCAGGCGCCTGGGCCTT
>BBBL01000169.1 GCA_001311545.1 Thermus kawarayensis JCM 12314
CTACCGGGGAAACCCCCTTCTTCTTTCCCAGGCCCTCCGGAACCTCCTGCAAAACGCCTTCCCTCCACGGGGGAGGGGGAAGGGGGTAGAGCTCAGGCTTAGGGTGGGGGAGGAGGTGGCGCTGGAGGTGAAGGACGAGGGGCCAGGGATGCCGGAGGAGGCCCTAAGGGAGGCGGGGAGGCCTTTCTTTAGGGCCTCGCCTAGGCCCGGCGAGGGGCTCGGCCTTTCCGTGGCCAAAAAGGTGGCCGAGGCCCACGGGGGGAGGCTGGAGCTCCTTCCCCACGCGCCCTCCGGCCTGGTGGCCCGGCTGGTCCTGCCCCTTCTCAGCGGAGCCGCTTCAAGGCCTCCTTGATGAGCTCCTGGGCCTTGGCCTTTGGGTTTCGGCGCAGGAGGTCCAAGACCACCGCCCGGGCCTGCCCCTCCTTGAACCCCAAGGCGGCCAGGGCCATCACCGCTTCCAGGGCGGCCTCGCTCTCCACCTTCTCCCCGGTGAGGAGGTGGGGGGGCACCTTGCCCTTGAGTTCCAGGGCGATGCGCTCGGCGAGCCTCTTTCCCACCCCGCTGGCCGAGGTGAGGAGGCGGGTGTCCCCCTCCGCCAGGGCCGGGCGAGGAGCTTGGGGGAGAGGGCGGAGAGGAGGGCGAGGGCCACCTTGGGCCCCACCCCGCTCACCGAAAGGAGGAGCTCAAAAAGGGCGAGGCTTTCCTCCTCGGGGAACCCGTAGAGGAAAAGCCCATCCTCCCGCACCTGGAGGTGGGTGTGGACCCCCACCTCCTCCCCTTCCCGCAAGGCCTGCAGGAAGGGGCTTGGGGCCTGGACCAGGAAGCCCACCCCCCCCACCAGGAGGAGAAAGCCTCTTCCCCCTTCCTGAGGACCCGGCCCTGGAGGTAGCGGATCATCGCCCTTGGAAGCGGGGCGGGCGCTTCTCCCGGAAGGCCCGCACCCCCTCCTCGTGGTCCTGGGTCCTCCCTGCCTGCCCTTGGAGGATGGCCTCCAGGGCCAGGGCCTCGGTGAGGGAGAGGCGGTAGGTCTCCAAAAGGAGCTTCTTGGTGAGGGCGTAGGCCCGGGTGGGGCCCTGGGCGAGCTCTTGGGCCAGGGAGAGGGCCTCCTCCATGAGCTTTTCCGCGGGCACCACCCGGTGCACGAGCCCAGGGCCAAGGCCTCCTCGGCGGAGAGCCTGGGGGAGAGGAGAAGGAGCTCCTGGGCCTTGGCCAGGCCCACCAGGCGGGGGAGGAGGAAGCTTAGGCCCGAGTCGGGGACGAGGCCGATCCTTACGAAGGCCGTGGTGAAGCTCGCCTCCTTTGCCGCCAGGCGCAGGTCCCCCCAGAGGGCGAGGCTCATCCCCGCCCCGGCCGCGGGGCCGTTCACCGCCACCACCAGGGGCTTCTCCAGGCCGCTCAAGGCCTCCACCACCCGGTTGTAGCGGCGGAGGTGGGCCTCGTAGTCGGGCTTTTCCTCCCCGAACTCCAGAAGGTCCTGCCCGGCGGAGAAGGCCCTTCCGGCCCCCGTGAGGAGGAGGGCGCGCACCTCCCGGTCCTCGCTGGCCTCCTTTAGGGCGGCGTGGAGGGCGTCCAGGAGCTCGCCGGTGAGGGCGTTGAGCCTTTCGGGCCGGTTGAGGGTGAGGACCAGGACCCCGTCTTGTCGCTCCTTGAGGATCATGGCCCCATTGTAAGGGGGAGCGCCCCCACACCGGTTTTTGGTGTAGCGTAGATGGAGGGGTGTATCGCCCCCGGGAGGCGAGGCATGGAGCTCACGCTGGAAAGCCAAGGTTACCTGGAGGCCCTCTACCGAACCTACCTGGAGGATCCCTTTTCCCTGCCGGAGGAGTGGCGGCGCTACTTTTCCGCCCTTTCCCTGGAGGACGGGCGACGAGAACCGCCCCTCCCGGCCGAGGCGGTGGATGCGGCCTTCCTCCTCAAGGTGGAGGCCCTGCGCCAGGCCTACCGGGAGTTCGGGCACCTGGCGGCCCGCATAGACCCCCTGGGGCGGGAGAGGCCGAGGCCTAGGACGCTTTCCCTGGAGGCCCACGGCCTCTCCCCTCAAGACCTGGGGAGGCCCCTTCCCCCCCTCTTCGGGGCCCCACCTTAGGGGCGCTTCTTGAGCGCCTCGAGGCCACCTACCTGGCCCGGTGGGCTTTGAGCTCGCCCACGTGGAGCCCGAGGAGAGGGACTGGCTTCTCGCCCGCCTGGAGGCTTCCTGGCCCAAGCCCGCCCCCGAGGTGCGCAGGCGGGTCCTGGAAAGCCTCATGCAGGCCAGCCTCTTTGAGGCCTTCCTCCAGCGCAAGTACCTGGGGGCCAAGACCTTCAGCGTGGAGGGCCTGGAAAGCCTCATCCCCCTCCTCAAGGAGGCGGTCTGGGAAGCGGCCAGGCACGGGGTGAGGGAGGTGGTGCTGGGGATGGCCCACCGGGGGCGGCTCAACGTCCTGGCCCACGTGGTGGGGAAGCCCTTTGAGCGCATCTTCCGCGAGTTTGAGGAGATCTTCCCCGAGGGCTACGCGGGGGACGTGAAGTACCACCTGGCTTCTCCAGCGACCAGGAAACCCCCTTTGGCCCGGTCCACGTTTCCCTGAACTTCAACCCGAGCCACCTGGAGTTCGTGAACCCCGTGACCCTGGGAAGGCTTCGCGCCAAGCAGGACCGCTTCGGCGACCACAAGAGGCGGCGGGGCCTGGCCATCCTGGTCCACGGGGACTCGGCCTTCATCGGCGAGGGCATCGTCCAGGAGACCCTGAACCTCTCCGGGCTTCCCGGCTACCGGGTGGGGGGTACCCTCCACGTGGTGGCCAACAACCAGCTGGGCTTCACCACCCTGCCCTCGGAGTACACCTCCTGCCGCTACCCCACGGACATCGCCAAGATGGTGGGGGCCCCATCTTCCACGTGAACGCCGAGGCCCTGGACGCGCTGCTCTTCGTCCTCTCCCTGGCCCTGGAGTACCGGAGCCGCTACGGCAAGGACGTGGTCATAGACCTGGTGGGTTACCGCCGCCGGGGGCACAACGAGACGGACGAGCCCACCTTCACCCAACCGGACATGTACGCCCTCATCGCCAGGCGCCCCGAGCCTGGCGGGTCTACGCCGAGGGCCTCCTGGCGGAAGGGGTGGTCTCGGAGGCGGAGCTCAAGGCCTGGCAGGAGGCCTACCTGGAGCGGCTGGAGAGCGAGTTCGCCCGGGTGAAGGCCGAGCCCGGCCCCGTGGTGCCCCACGGGCTTTCCGGCCTCTGGCAGGGGTATGCGGGTGGGCCCGACCACCTGGTGCCCGAGGCGGACACCCGGGTGCCCAAGGAGGCCTTGAGGAACCTCCTGGTGCGCCTGGCCACGCCCCCTGAGGGCTTCCAGGTCCACCCCAAGCTCAAGCGCTTCCTCGAGGCCCGCCTGGAGATGGCCGAGGAAAAGCGTCCCGTGGACTGGGCGGCGGCCGAGGCCCTGGCCTTCGCCACCCTGGCGGTGGAGGGGCATAGGGTGCGCCTCACGGGCCAGGACGCCCTAAGGGGCACCTTCACCCAGCGCCACGCCGCCCTCTACGACTACCAGACCGGGAAGCCCTACATCCCCCTCCAGCACCTGGCCGAGGGCCAGGCGGAGGTGGAGATCTGGAACTCGCCCCTTTCCGAGGCCGGGGCCTTGGGGTTTGAGTACGGCTACAGCCTGGACTACCCCGAGGGCCTCGTCCTCTGGGAGGCCCAGTTCGGGGACTTCGTCAACGTGGCCCAGGTCTACATTGACCAGTTCCTGGCCAGCGCCGAGGCCAAGTGGAACCGCCTCTCGGGGCTCGTCCTCCTCCTGCCCCACGGCCTCGAGGGCCAGGGCCCCGAGCACTCCTCGGCGAGGCTGGAGCGCTTCCTCCAGCTCGGCGCCAAGGACAACCTCCAGGTGGCCTACCCCACCACCCCCGCCCAGTTCTTCCACCTCCTCCGCCGCCAGGTGAAGCGGCGGATCCGCAAGCCCCTCATCGTCATGACCCCCAAAAGCCTCCTCCGCCACCCCGAGGTGGTCTCCACCCTGGAGGAGCTGGCCGGGGGCCGCTTCCAGAAGGTCATCCCCGAGAGGGTCAAGGGGGCGAGGAAGGTTCTCCTCACCTCGGGCAAGGTCTACTACGACCTCCTGCAAAAGCGGCGGGAGCTCCAGGCCGAGGACGTGGCCCTCCTGAGGCTGGAACTCCTCTACCCCTTCCCCGAGGCGGAGCTTCAGGAGGCCCTGGGCTTCTACCCCAGGAAGGTCCCCGTGGTCTTTGTGCAGGAGGAGCCGGTGAACCAGGGGGCCTGGTGGTACCTCTCCGCCCGCTTCTGCGGGGAGGTCTACGGCCACCCCTTCTCCGTGGTGGCCCGGCCCGAGTCCCCAAGCCCTGCCGTGGGCTCCTCCAAGGTCCACAAACTGGAGCAGGAAGAGCTATTGGAAGAGGCCTTTAGGTGAGGGAGGTCAGCGTGCAGGAACTCAAGGTGCCCTCCGTGGGCGAAAGCATCGTGGAAGTGGAGGTCGGCGCTTGGCTGAAGCGGGAAGGGGAGACCTTCCAGGCGGACGAGCCCCTGGTGGAGCTCATCACCGACAAGGCCACCCTGGAGCTCCCCGCCCCCTTTGCGGGGACCCTGAAGCAGATCCTGAAGAGGACCGGGGAGACCGCCCGGGTGGGGGAGGCCATCGCCCTCCTGGAGGAGGGGAGGGTGGA
>BBBL01000170.1 GCA_001311545.1 Thermus kawarayensis JCM 12314
CGGGCAGAGGGGGGAAGGGGAGGGGGGGCGCGCGGTCCTCCTTGAGGACCACCGCCACACCCCCTGGGGCCAGGCCCGCCTCCTCCTTGACCCGGGGAGAGGGAAGGGACACCCCCTGGAGGAGGAGGGCCAGAGCCCATAGGAGCGCCGCGCTTCCCCGAAGCACCCTTCCCCCTAGGCGGGCACCTCCACCAGCTGGAAGGCCTCTATGATGTCCCCTTCCTGGAAGTCGTCAAAGCCCTCGAGGCCCAGGCCGCACTCGTACCCCTGGGCCACCTCCCGCACGTCCTCCTTGAAGCGCTTGAGGCTTCCGATGCGGCCCTTCCAGACCTCCTGCCCCTTGCGCAGCACCCGCACCTCGGCGCTCCGGGGAATCCGGCCCTGGAGGACCATGCACCCCGCCACCTGCCTGCCCGTGGGCAGGCGGAAGACGGCCCGCACCTCGGCCCGGCCCAGGACCTCCTCCTTGTACTGGGGCTCCTTCTGCCCCTTCACCATGCTCCGGACCTCGTCGATGAGGTCGTAGATGATGCGGAAGGTCTTGAGGAGCACCCCCTTTTCCTCGGCCTTCTTCTTCACCGCGCCCGGGGGGTTAACCCCGAAGGCCAGGATGGCGGCCCCCGCCGTCTGGGCCAGGAGGACGTCCGACTCGGTGGGGGCGCCCACCTGGGCCAGGAGCACGTGGATCCTCACGTCCTCGGTGCTCTCCCGGGCCAGGATGTGCTGGATGGCCTCGAGGGAGCCCTGGGTGTCGGCCCGGAGGATGAGGTGGACCTCCTTCTTCCCCTCCTCCTGCATGGCCCTGAGGAGGTCGGCCATGGTCTTGGGGCGGCGCTCCTTTTCCGCCTCCTCCTTGGCCCGCCTCTCCTCTCTGCGCTCCTCGGCGATCTCCTTGGCGGCCTCCAGGTCCGGCACCCACTCCACCACGTCCCCGGCGTGGGGAAGCTCCTGAAAGCCCAGGACCTGCACCGCGCTTCCCGGGCCCGCCTCCTTGCGCTGGTGGCCGTCGGCGTCCAGCATGGCCCGGATCCGTCCGAAGACCTCCCCCGCCACCACGTAGTCCCCCACGCGGAAGGTCCCTTCCTGCACCAGCATGTTGGCGATGACCCCGGCCTGCTTGTCCAGCTTGGACTCCAGGATCACCCCCCGGGGCTCGGCGTTGGGGTCGGCCCGGTAGTCCTCCAGCTCGGCCAAGAGGAGGATCATCTCCAAAAGGTCCTGCACCCCCTGGCCCGTCTTGGCGCTGATGGGCACCACGATGGCGTCCCCGCCGTACTCCTCGGGCACGAAGCCCCGCTCCATGAGCTGGCGCTTCACCTTCTCGGGGTCGGCCTGGGGCAGGTCCATCTTGTTGAGGGCGAAGACGATTTTGGCCCCGGCCGCTTGGCGTGGGCGATGGCCTCGTCCGTCTGGGGCATGACGCCGTCGTCGGCGGCGATGACGATGACGGCGATGTCCGCTACCCTCGCCCCCCGCTGCCTTATGGTGGTGAAGGCCTCGTGCCCCGGGGTGTCGATGAACACCACGGTGCCCCCGGGGGTCTTCACCTCAAAGGCCCCCACGTGCTGGGTGATCCCCCCCGCCTCCTTTTCGGCGATGCGGCTTTTGCGCAGGTAGTCCAGGAGGGTGGTCTTCCCGTGGTCCACGTGGCCCATGATGACCACCACGGGAGGGCGCCGGGGAAGGCTCTTCCGGCGCTCTTCCTCGGCGAGCTTCTCCTGGAGTCCCCGTTGCTCCTTGACCAGCTCCCGCACCGCCTGGGCGTCCTCCTCGGTGAGGGTGGAGGCGTGGGACTTGTAGGGTACCCCCATCTGGTCCAGGAGCTCCAAAAGCTCCTCGTTGGTCATGCCCAGCTCTTTAGCCAGCTGGTAGATGCGTATTTTGGCCATCCTTACCTCCTAACTGGGCCACAAGGGCTTCGGAAAGCGCTTGGCCCGGCTTCCGGCGAAGCGCCGGAGCTTTTTTTTCCGTCCAGCACTCCGGGTTGTCGGGGCAGACGTAGGCCCCCCGGCCCGGGAGCTTGCCGCTTGGGTCCAGCCGGAACCCGGTTTCCGTGAGCAGGATGCGAAGAAGCTCCCCCTTGGGCCGCCTTCGTCGGCAGGCCACGCACATGCGCCAGGGGACGTGCTTCATGGCTAGGAGAGGTCTCGGAAGAGCTTCTCAAACTCTTCCTTGGCCCGGCTCGAGGCCTCCGCCTCCTCCTGGGCGGCCTTGCGGATGGCCTCGTCCAGGTCGGAGATCTCCGCCTCCTCAAAGTGGATGTCGTAGCCGGTGAGCTTGGAGGCCAGGCGAACGTTCTGGCCGCCGGTGCCGATGGCCAGGGAGTGCTGGTCCTTGGTGACCTTCACCCTGGCCTTCTTGGCCTCGGGGTCCAGCTCAATGGAGCCCACCTGGGCGGGGGAGAGGGCGTTTTTGATGAACTCCTTGGGGTCCTTGGACCAGAGGATGATGTCCACCTTCTCCCGGCCGAGCTCGGCGGAGACCGCCTGGATCCTTTGCCCCTTGTGGCCGATGCAGGCCCCGATGGGGTCCACGTTGGGGTTGTGGCTCGTGACCGCCACCTTGCTCCGCCGCCCCGGCTCCCGGGCCACGGCCTTGATCTCCACGATGCCCTCGGCGATCTCGGGCACCTCCTGCTTGAGGAGGTGCTTCAGGAGCTCCTCGTGGGCCCGGCTCACGATGAGGGAGGGGCCCTTGGCGGAGCGGTCCACCTTCCTGAGGTAGACCTTGAGGCGCTGGCCGGGGTAGTAGCGCTCGGTGGGGATCTGCTCGCTTTTGGGCAGGTAGGCCTCCCCCCGGCCCAGGTCCACGAAGACGTTCCCCCGGTTGTCCACCCGGGTCACCACCCCGGTGAGGACCTGGCCCTCCTTGTCCTTGTACTCGTTGTAGATGCGGTTGCGCTCCGACTCCTTGAGGCGCTGGGTGAGGATCTGCCGCAGGTCCTGGATGGCCATGCGGGAGAGGCCCTCGGGGTCAATGGGGAACTCCATCTCGTCCCCCACCTGGACCTCGGGGTCGTACTCCAGGGCCTCGGCCAGGGAGATCTCCTTGTCGGGGTCCTCCACCTTCTCCACCACCCGGCGGACCTCCACCATCTCAATGCGGCCCGTCTGGGGGTCAATGTAGACGTCCACCTCGGGCCCCCTGCCGGCGTCTATCTCCTCCTTTTTGTACCCCTTTTGTCTTTTTATGTAGGCCTTGCGCAGGGCTTCCTTGAAGGCCTCGAGGATCTCCTCGGTGGACACGCCCCGTTCCAGGGCCAGCTGCTGCATGGCTTGTACGAAATCCCGGTTCATCCCTCCTCCTATCTCGGCTCCTCGGGCCACTCGGCGAGGTTGGCGCGGAAGGTGCCGATCTTAAGACGCTTCTCCTCCTCTCCCACCAGGAAGACCACCTCGTCTCCCTCCACCCGGAGGATGCGCCCCACGAACCCCCCGGGCCCCGGCACCTTGGCCTTAAGGCCCTGGAAGCGCTGGAAGTGGCGGCGGGTGAAGAGGGGTCTTTTGGGCCCCGGGGACTCCACCAGGAGGCGGTAGCTTCCCGGAATGGGGTCTTCCCGGTCCAGGACCGCCTCTATGGCGCGGCTCGCCGCTTCCAGCTCGGCCACGCGGATGGGCCGCTCGTCCTTGCGCTCCAGCCGCACCAGGACCTCCCCGGGAGCCTCCCGGACCTCCAGGACCTCGAGGTCCAAGGCTCCACCGCCTCTTCCACCAGCCGCCAAAGGTCCACGGGCACCTCCCCACCTCCCTTCACAAAGGAAGGGTGGGCTTCCACCCACCCCCCTCCCTTGGGAGCACTGTCGCCAGTTTACACCCAAGGGCCCCTTGACCACAACCCCTTTAGTCTGGTACGCTAAAGCTTGCCGGTCCGAACCCGGCCCATCCATGGGGGTGAACGGTCTCGACGGGGGTCGCCGAAGGCGTGGCGGCGCGCCGAGGTGCGGGTGGCCTCGTAAAAACCCGCAAAAGCACAAAGGCCAACAAGCCTGCTTACGCCCTCGCGGCTTAATGACCGCGACCCCGCCCGGTAGCCCTGCCGGGGGCTCACCGGAAGCGGGGACACAAACCCGGCTGGCCCGGGGCCACGCCCTCTAATCCCGGGCGAGATCTAAGGAGGGCTTGCTCCTGGCCGCCCGTCCGCGGGCCAAGCCAGGAGGACTCCTGAAACGCGGACTATGCGCGTAGAAGCCCGCCGTAGGGACTTTCGGACGGGGGTTCAACTCCCCCCACCTCCACCAGAAGGGGCGCCTCAGGGCGCCCCTCTTCCTTTGCCCATGGGCGAAAAGCGTGGCCTAGGGACATCCCTCCTCTCCCGGACCTGCTAAAGTGAGGCTGGTGCCTCGAGCACCTCCTTCGGGGCGGGGTGGAAGTCCCCACCGGCGGTGAAAGCCCGCGAAGCCCCCCTGGGGCCCGACCCGGTGGAATTCCGGGGCCGACGGTGAAAGTCCGGATGGGAGAAGGAGGGCCATTTGCGCGACCTGGACGAGCGCTTTTTGCGAAGAGCCCTGCAGCTGGCCGAGCGCGCCCGGGGCCACACCAGCCCCAACCCCCTGGTGGGGGCGGTCCTGGTGAAGGAGGGCCGGATCGTGGGCGAGGGGTTCCACCCCAAGGCGGGGGAGCCCCACGCCGAGGTCTTCGCCCTCCG
>BBBL01000171.1 GCA_001311545.1 Thermus kawarayensis JCM 12314
CGCGGGCACGGTCCGCGCGGCCATTCCCAGGATCCTCGCCTACTTCGCCCAGAGCGGCAAGGACCTGAAGGGGGTGACGGCGGCGGTGGTGGGGGCGAACGGGGTGGTGGCCTTCGGCATCGCCCGGCAGATCGCCCCCTACGTGGGCAGGCTCGTCCTGGTGGGGCGGGACCTAAAGCGCCTGGAGAAGGCGGCGGAAAGCCTCCGGAAGAACCTGGAGAGGAAAGGCGAGGCTCCCGAGATGGTGGTCACCACGGAGGTGGCTGCCATAAGGGAGGCGGATTTGGTCTTCACCGCCACCAGCGACCCCGGTCCCGTGATCTACCCCGAGCACGTGAAGCCCGGGGCCTGGATCTACGACGAGGGGGTGCCCCCGGACGTCCACCCCTCGGTCCGGGAGGTGCCCGGGGTGCGGGTCATCCCCGGGGGGGTGGTGCGGCTTCCCGGGGAGGCGAGGGCCACTCTGGACCTCCACTTCGGCGCCCCGACCAGGTCCCCGCCTGCCTCGCCGAGACCATGATCCTGGCGGCGGAGGAGGCCTTTGACCGCAAGAGCCTCGGGGGGGAGGTGCGGGCGGAGAACATCCAGTTCTTCGTGGACCGGGCCGAGGCCCTGGGGTTTAGGGTGGTGGAGTAGTGTGGCTTCTCCTTTCCCCCACCCGCCTCGAGGCCCCCTTCCTCCAGGGCGAGCCCTTTACCTTTTTCGCCTGGCGGGGCCTTAAGGGAACGGGCTTCGTCTACCTGGAGACGGGTATCGGCAAGGTGAACGCCGCCATGGCCCTCGCGGCCTACGCCGCCAGGAACCCGGTGGAAAAGGCTCTCCTCTTCGGCCTCGCCGGGGCCTACGCCGGGGGGCCCTCTTTGGGGGAGGCGGTTTTGGTGGGGGAGGAGGTGGAGGCCGACCTCGGCCTGAGGGAGGGCCTGGAGCCCCTGGGCTTTCCCGCCTTGGAGCTCGGGGAGAGACGCTTCTACAACCGCTTTCCCCTGGACGCCCCCCTCACGGAAGGCCTTGCCCAAAGGCTTGGCCTGAGGGTGGTGGTGGGCCTCACCCGGGACCTGGTCTCGGAGACCCCCGAGGAAGCCCTGGCCCTGGCCGGGAGGTGGGGGGCCTCCCTGGAGAGCATGGAGGGGGCGGCCTTCGCCCGGGCCTGCCTGGCCTTGGGGGTGAGGGGGGCGGAGCTTAGGGCCATCTCCAACCCTGCCGGGGTGCGGGACAGGGCCCGGTGGCGCACCCAGGAGGCCCTTTCCGCCCTGGCCTGGGCGGTGGAGAAACTGCTTTGGGCCCCGTAAGGCCCCCCGGGGTTCGGGCTTCTTTAGGCCTTCTGGAAGAGTTCCTCGGCCACGTCCCAGTTGAGGACGTTCCAGATGGCCTGGAGGTAGTCGGCCCGGCGGTTCTGGTACTTCAGGTAGTAGGCGTGCTCCCAGACGTCAATGCCCACGATGGGGGTGAAGCCCTCCATCACCGGGTTGTCCTGGTTGGGGGTGGAGAGGACGTGGAGCTTGCCGAAGGGGTCCTTCACCAGCCAGGCCCAGCCCGAGCCGAACCGGCCCATGGCCGCCTGGGTGAGCTTTTCCTTGAGGGCCTGGAAGCCCCCGAAGGCCTCGTCAATGGCCTTCTTCAGCTCCCCACGGGCTCCTTGGCGCCTCCTGGGGTGAGGAGCCTCCAGAAGAGGCTGTGGTTCAGGTGCCCCCCGCCGTTGTTGCGCACGGCGGCCTGGATGTCGGCGGGGAGGGCGGCGAGGTGGCGTAGAAGGACCTCCACCTCCGCCCCCTGGAGGTAGGGGTACTTCTCCAGGGCGGCGTTGAGGTTGGCTACATAGCCCCCGTGGTGCTTCTGGTGGTGGATCTCCATGGTCTGGGCGTCAATGTGGGGCTCGAGGGCCGCGTAGGGGTAGCCTAGCTCCGGAAGCTTGAACGGGTACGGCATACTGCACCTCCCAAATCCCACTATAAAGCGCCCACCCCTCTTTGGGGTGGGCTTTCTCACAAACGGCCTAGCCCCCGTGGGGCTTGGCGAGCCTTAGGGGCACCACGATGCGGTCAAACTCCTCCTCGCTGAGGTAGCCCAGCTCCAGGGCCGCTTGCTTCAGGGACTTCTTCTCCTTGATGGCCTTCTTGACGATCTCCGCCGCCTTGTCGTAGCCGATGGCCTTGTTGAGGGCGGTGGCCAGCATGGGGTTCTTCTGCAGGTGCTCCTCGATGCGCTCCAGGTTGGGCTCAATCCCCTTGGCCAGGTGCTCGTTGAAGGACTCCATGGCCTCGGCCAGGAGCCGGATGGACTCCAGGGCGGCGTCGGCCATCACCGGCTTGAAGACGTTGAGCTGGAAGTTCCCCTGGCTCCCGGCGAAGGCCACGGCGTGGTCGTTGCCATAGACCCGCACCACCGCCATGGTGAGGGCCTCCACCTGGGTGGGGTTCACCTTCCCGGGCATGATGGAGGACCCGGGCTCGTTGGCGGGGATGTAGATCTCCCCGATGCCCCATAAGGCCCCGAGGCCAGCCAGCGGATGTCGTTCCCGATCTTCATCAGGCCCCGGCCAGGGTGCGGAGGCCCCCATGACGTGGACCAGCTCGTCGTGGGCGGCGAGGGCGGCGAAGCGGTTCTCCGCCACCCTAAAGGGGAGCCCGGTCTCCTCCGCCAGGTACTGGGCCACGAGCTCCCCGAAGCGGGGGTGGGCGTTTAGGCCCGTGCCCACGGCGGTGCCCCCGATGGCCAGGTGGTAGAGGCCCTTTTCCGCCTCCTTCACCATGGAGAGGGTGTTCCTAAGCTCTGCGGCCCAGCTTCCCACCTCCTGGCCCAGGGTGATGGGCACGGCGTCCATGAGGTGGGTGCGGCCGATCTTGACGATGCCGTCAAAGGCCCGGGCCTTTTCCTCAAAGGTCCGGATCAGGCCTCCGCCGCCGGGTAGAGCCTCTGGTGTAGGGCCAGGGCCACGGCCACGTACATAGCGGTGGGGAAGGTGTCGTTGGAGCTCTGGCCCCGGTTTACGTGGTCGTTGGGGTGGACGTACTTGCTCCCCAGGGGCTTCCCCAGGAGCTCCGAGGCCCGGTTGGCGATGACCTCGTTGACGTTCATGTTGGTCTGGGTGCCGCTTCCCGTCTGGAAGACCACCAGGGGGAAGTGGTCGTCCAGCTTCCCCTGGATGACCTCCTCCGCCGCCTGGAGGATGGCCCTTCCCATCTCCTCGGGAAGCTCCCCCAGCTCCAGGTTGGCTCTGGCGGCGGCCTTTTTCAGCATCCCGTAGGCGCGGATGACCTCGAGGGGCATCCGGAAGCGCCAGGCCCCGATGCGGAAGTGCTCCAAGGAGCGCTGGGTCTGGGCCCCCCAGTACCTGTCCGCCGGCACCCTGACCTCGCCCATGGTGTCCCGCTCTATCCGGTATTCCATAAGGCACCTCCCGCCCCGATTTTATTCCTCGTAGGGGTCGCGGAGCTTCACCGGGCTTCCCCGTAGGCCCGCCCTGAGGTTCAGCCACTCCACGAAGACGGCGAAGCCCATGGCGAAGTACACGTACCCCTTGGGGATGTGCACCCCGGTGCCCTCGGCCACCAGGGTGAAGCCCACGAGGAGGAGGAAGCTTAGGGCCAGCATCTTCACCGTGGGGTGCCGGTTGACGAAGGCGTAGATGCCCTTGGAGGCGAGGAGCATGACGGCCACCGAGATCAGGATGGCCGCCACCATCACCCCCACGAAGCGGGTGAGGCCCACGGCGGTGATGACGGAGTCTATGGAGAAGACGATGTCCAGGAGGAGCACCTGGGCGATGACGCTAAAAAAAGCTCGGGGCCACCCTCTTGACCGCGTGGCCGGACTCCCCTTCCAGCCTCTCGTGGATCTCCCTCACCGCCTTGTAGATGAGGAAAAGCCCCCCGGCGATGAGCACCAGGTCCTTGCCCGTGACCTCGAGGCCCAAGACGGCGAAGAGGGGTTTTTTTGAGGGCCATGATCCAGGCAATGGAGAGGAGGAAGAGGATGCGGGTGAGGGCCGCCAGAGAGAGGCCTACCACCCGGGCCCGGTCCTGCTCCTCCCTGGGGAGCTTGGAGGCCAGGATGCTGATGAAGATGACGTTGTCCACGCCCAGGACCACTTCCAGCACGGTGAGGGTGACCAGGGCCACCCAGACCTCGGGGTTGGTGAGCCAGTCCATGGGAAGGAGTTTACAGGTTGCCCTAGACTTGGGTACATGGTGGACGTCCTGGTGGTGGGGGCGGGGCCGGTGGGGCTTTGCGCCGCCCTTTGGGCCAAGCGGCTCGGCCTTTCCCACCTGGTCCTGGAGCGGGGCACGGTGGCGGAGACCATCTACCGCTTCCCCCGGGATCTGGTCTTCTTCTCCGAGGCCAGGAACATCGAGATCGGGGGGCACCCCCTGGTTTCCCAGGGTCCCAAGCCCACCCGCAAGGAGGCCCTCCTCTACTACCAGCGGGTGGCGGAGCGGGAGGGCCTAAAGGTCCTCACCTACACCGAGGTCCTGGCCGTCCGGGGCCGGGAAGGGGAGTTCCGGGTCCTGGCCCGGGACCGGAAGGGGGAGAGGGTCTTCCTGGCCCGGTACGTGGTGGTGGCCACGGGCTACTTCGGGAACCCGAACCGCCTGGGCGTGCCCGGGGAGGAGCTTCCCCACGTGCT
>BBBL01000172.1 GCA_001311545.1 Thermus kawarayensis JCM 12314
CCTCGTCGGGGTGGCGCCCCGGGCGCTCCAGGCGGAGGAGGAAGGGCTCCAAGCGCTTGTAAAGGGTGTGGCTAAGGCGGGCCAGGGGGGCGGAGAGGGCCATGGAGAGGGCCACCAGAAGGGCCAGGGTGGCGAGGCCTCCGGGGAGAAGGCCGGCCTTCTCCAGGACCACTCCCACGATGAGGGCGAACTCCGAGTAGTTCCCGAGGTAGAGCCCGGCCACGAAGCCCGTCCTGGCCCTGAGGCCTAAGAGGAGGAAGAGGGCCAGGAAAAGGGGGGTCTTCAGGAGGGAGAGGAGGAGGAGGCCGGAAAGAAGGCCCAGGTCCACCCCCTGTAGGCCCTGGCGCATGCCGATCTCCAGGAAAAAGGCTACCAGGAAGGCCTCCTTCAGGCTCCAGAGGACCCGGCCCATCTCCGCTCCCTTGGGGTGGCCTGCCAGGAGGGTCCCGAAGAGGAGGGCCCCAAGCTCCGGGGAAAGCCCCACCTGGCGGAAGCTTTCCCCCCCGAGGAGGGCCACGCCGAGGCCGAAGAGGACCAAAAGCTCCTCGTGCCCGCTTCCCTCCATAAGCCAGCCCATCCCCCGCCGGAAAAGGGGCAGGAAGAGGAGGAGGACCGCCCACGGGCTTACCTCCTTGGCCCCGTAAAGCCCCAGAAGCCCCACGGCCACCAGGTCTTGCAGGACCAGGATGCCTATGGCCAGCCTCCCGTGGTAGGTGGTGAGTTCCTTCTTGTCCTCCAGGAGCTTGGCCACCAGCACCGTGCTGGAGAAGGCCAGGGCCAGGGCCAGGGGAAGGCTTTGGACCAGGAGGCAGGCGAGAAGGCCAAAGAGCAGCAAATGGACCCCCCCGGCTCCCAGGACCCGGGGGTCCAGGAGGTCCTTCAGGCGGAGTTTGAGCCCCACGCTGAAGAGGAGGAGCAGGATCCCTATCTCCGCGGCCTTGGACAGAAAGGCGGTTTCCCGAAAGCCTAGGCCGTGAAGGAGAAACCCCGCCCCCAGATAGCCCACCAGGGGGGGAAACCCCAGGCGGTGGGCCATAAGGCCCAGGGCGAAGGCTGCGGCTACCCAGAGGGCCTCCATGCCCCAAGGGTAGCAGAGGGGCTTCGGGGAAAGGGGTGGGGTTCAGGGGGAGGAGGGGGCCTTTTCCGCCAGGGCCTTGTCCAGAAGGGCCTTCCACTCCTCGTAGGGAGGAAGCCCGTGCGCTTCTCCCCGGCGATGAAGAAGGTGGGGGTGCCGGTGAGGCCGAGGTCGTTGGCCAGCTTCTGGTCGGCCAAGACCCCGTCCCGCATGCGCCCGGAGGCCAGGCACTGACCAAAGCGAGCCCTCTCCAGGCCCAGCTGCTCCCCCAGGTCCACGAGGTAGCGGTCCAGGCTCTCCCCAAGGAGGCCGCCCCAGGCGCCCGCCGCCCGGAAGAGGGCCTCGTGGTACTCGTAGTAGCGCCCCTGCTCGTTGGCGCAGGCCGCCGCCTCGCTCGCCCGGATCACGTTCGCCTGCCCGGGGAAGGGGAAGTCGCGGAAGAGGTAGCGCACCTTCGGTGTCTATGTACTCGGCCTTGAGCCGGGGGAGGACGTTCAGGGCGTGGTTCTGGCAGTGGGGGCAGAGATAGTTGGAGAAGTCCACCACCACGAGGGGGGCCTCCTCCCGGCCCAGGGCGAAGCGGGCCCCTTGGGCCGGGTCCACCCCCTTCTTTCCTTTGGGCCCCAGGAAGATCCAGCCCAGGCCCAGGAGGGCCAGGGCCAGCACTATGAGGACTATAGCGCGCTGCATGGGCCTACTCTACCACGGGGAGGGTGAGAAGCTTAACGGCCACGGGCGCTTAGCCGGTGTAGGGGGCCTGCCGGGCCTCCCCTTCCGGGGTCACGTAGAAGGGATGGGCGTCGGTGGAGACCAGGGTTTCCCCCTCAATGGCCTCCTGGATGTCCTTGGGCAGGACGAACATGGCCTCGAGGTAGGGGGCAGTGAGGTGGCGCAGGGCCAGGTTCCGCTCGCGGATCCTCGCCTCTATAACCCCTTCGGAGAAGGCCGCCGGGTCAAAGGCGTCCGAGGCCAGGAGGAAGCCGAAGTTGAGGAAGAAGCCCGGGATGTGGTTCTTGTAGCTCCGCACGTAGCGGAAGGCCTCCCGCACCGTGCGGTGGACCACGGGGTGGACGCGGTGGTGGGTGAGGAGGATCATCCCCGCCTGCATCCCCATCACGCCCCCGGGGTTCAGGTGGGCCTTCACCAGACGGTAGAACTCCACGGTGTAGAGGAGCCTGGCGGGGTTTTCCTCCCCCACGGGTCGGTGAGGTCAAGGATGATGACGTCGTACCGCTCCTCCGTGCGCTCCAGGTAGGCCCGGGCGTCCTCGATGACCAGGAGGGTGCGGGGGTCCTCAAAGGCCCCCTGGTGCCACTCGGGCATGTGGCGCTTGGCCACCTCCAAAAGCTCCCCGTCAATGTCCACCATCACCGCCTTTTCCACCGTGGGGTGCTTGAGCACCTCCCTAAGCGTGGCCCCCTCCCCGCCCCCCACGATGAGCACCCGCTTGGGCTCGGGGTGGGTGAGCATGGCGGGGTGGACCAGGGTCTCGTGGTAGATGTACTCGTCCCGCTCGGTGCTCTGCACGTCCTTGTCCAGGACGAGCACCTTGCCGAAGCCCTTGGTTTCAAACAGGAAGTAGTCCTGGTACCGGGTGCGCCCGGAGGCGATGACCCGCTCCATGCGGCGCACCATGGTCTCGTAGGGGGTGATGTGTTCAAAGAAGTACATGCCGTAGTCCATGCCTAACCTCCTTTCCCTTGGGAAAAGGTCCTGCGCCGGATGGCGTGCTCCGTGCCCCGCCAGTAGCGGAAGGCGGACTCCTCCTTGGCCCCGAAGGCCCGGGAGAGGCCCTTGAGCACCTCCTCCGGGTCCACCCCGTCCCGGTAGAAGTAGAGGTCCAGGGTGGCGGAGGCGTTGTCCTCGGGCCAGGTGTGGATCATCACCGCGGCCACGGGGCTCACCACCGCTGCGGAAAGCCCCTGGGGGTGGAACTTGTAGACCACCGACTGGGCCGAGCCCCTGGGGGCGCCCAAGCGCATCACCGCATCCAAAAGGGCCGCCTCCACCATCTTGGGGTTTTCCAAAACCGAGAGATCGCACCCGTAGATCTCCGCCACCCAGCGCCCACCCGGCACCGTCTCCACAAGCGCCCATCATAGCCCCCCTCCCCCGGGGGGGCAACCCCTAGCCGAAGAAGTCCTTGAGCTGGTCCTTGGTGACCAGGACCTCCCGGGGTTTGGAGCCCCGGGGCGGGCCCACGATGCCCATGGCCTCGAGGGCGTCCATGAGCTTCCCGGCGCGGGCGTGGCCCACGGAGAGCCGCCGCTGCAGGCGGCTCACCGAGCCGTAGCCTCCTCCACCACGATCTCCGCCGCCTTCCTCAGGAGGGGGTCGGAGAAGTCCACCTCCCCCGGCCCCCCGCCCTCCGGGGCCCTTGGGGGCTCAAAGTCGGCCCCGTAGGCCTCGGCGAAGCGGTCTTCATAGCTCTGCCCCCGCAGGAAGCCCGCCACCCGGGCCACCTCCTCCTCGGAAAGGTAGGGTACCTGGAGGCGCACGGGCTTGGGCAGGCCCGGCTGGTGAAAGAGGGCGTCCCCCTGGCCGATGAGCTTCTCCGCCCCTTGGGTGTCCAGGATGGTGCGGGAGTCAAAGCCGCTGGAGACGGCGAAGGCCAGGCGGGCGGGGATGTTCACCTTGATGAGAGAGGTGAGGATGTCCACGCTGGGCCGCTGGGTGGCGAGGATGAGGTGCATCCCCGTGGCCCGGGCCATCTGGGCGAGGCGCAAAATGGCCGCCTCTACCTCCTTGGGGGCGGTCATCATGAGGTCGGCGAGCTCGTCCACCACGATGACCAGATAGGGGAGGGCCTCCTCGGGGCCCACCTTGGCGTTGTACTGCTCCAGGTTCCTGGCCCCCACCTGGCTCATCATCCGGTAGCGCCTTTCCATGTGGGCCACCGCCCCCTGCAGGACCCCGGCGGCCTCCTCGGGGCTCGTGACCACCGGGCGCACCAGGTGAGGGATGCCCTCGTAGGGGGTGAGCTCCACCATCTTGGGGTCTATGAGGAGGAGGCGCAAGGAGGTGGGCAGGTGCTTGAAGAGGAGGCTCTGGATGAGGACGTTGATGGCCACGCTCTTGCCGCTTCCCGTGGAGCCGGCGATGAGGAGGTGGGGCATTTTGACCAGGTCCCGCACCCAGATCTCCCCCTCAATGCTCTTCCCCAGGACCAGGGGGAGGAGGGCCTTGGCCTGCTGGAAGGCGGGGGTGAGGACGGCCTCGGAGAAGCGGACCAGTTCCCGCTTGGGGTTGGGCACCTCCAGGCCCACGGTGTTTTTGCCGGGGATGGGGGCCTCCACCCGCACCGCCCCCACCGCCAGGGCGCGGGCCAGGTCGTTTTGCAGGCTCTGGATGCGGCTGATCTTTTCCCCGGGGGCGGGAAGGAGCTCGTAGCGGGTGACGCTGGGCCCCCGGGCGTGGCCCACCACCTCTGCCTGGACGCCAAACTGCTTCAGGGTTTCGGCGATGCCCCTTTTCAGGCGCTCGGCCTCCTCCTCCAGGGCCGGCTTCGCTCCTTGGCCTCGGG
>BBBL01000173.1 GCA_001311545.1 Thermus kawarayensis JCM 12314
GGGCCGGGCCTCTTCTTCGGCCCCCTCAGCGTGGGGAGCGAGGAAGTCTACGGAGGCCTGGAAAGAGGGCTTGAGCCAGGGGAGGGCTTCGGGCCTGGCTGGAAGCCTTGGAAGCCCTCACCGACGAGAGGCGGTGGCTCCGGGGCACAAAGGCCCGGGTGCTGGTGGTCCAAGGGGCCCTGGACGCCTTCACCCCGCCCCTTCACGGGGCCAAGATGGCGGACCTCGCCAAGGGGGAGGCCCTCCGCTTCGTGGTGGACGAGGCCGGACACCTGGTGCCCTGGGAGGCCCAGGGGGAGGTCCTGGACCTGGTGGCGGGCTTCCTCCTGGGGGAGGGGTTTAGGCCCTTGCCGGGGGGGCTTGCCTTATGAGGCGCACGGGTTACCTCCACCTCTACGGCCTGAACCTGGTCTTTGACCGCGTGGGGAAGGGCCCGGCGGTGGTCCTCCTGGCGGAGGAGGCCTCCCGTTGGCCTGAGGACCTGCCGCCCGGGTACGCCTTTTACCTCCTGGACCTCCCCGGCTTTGGCCGCACCGGAGGGCCTTCCATGACCCCGGAGGAGATGGCCGAGTACGTGGCGGGCTTTTTGGTGATGCTGAACCTGGGCTCGCCGCCCCTCCTGGTGCGAGGGGTGGGGGAGGCGGTGGGGGCGGGTCCTGGCGGAGAGGGGGTATGGGGTCTTTTTTAGCGGAGGACTTGCCCATGGGATTGCGAAAGGCCTTTGGCTCGTGATACCCTGCACCTGGGAGGTTAGGCTATGAGAAAGGTTCTCGTCTCGCTGGTAGCGGCCCTAGGCTTGGCTTCGGCGCAGGTTTCCCTGGATAACCTGAAGCCTCCCTGGCGCTGGTGGGCGGCACCCAGGGCTTTGGTCTGGAGGCTTCCTGGCACTGCCTCCTCTTCCAGCCCCCGGTGGGGGAGGTGCGCCCGGCCCTGGGCGTGGCCTACGATGTGAACGGCGACGCCAACGGCGCCTTCCTCTTCCGCTACCTCTACCCCGTGGCCGAGGGGCTTAAGGCGGGGGCCGGGCTGGGGGTGGTCATCCCCGGGTTTGGCTTCAGCAACCTGGCCCTCTACTTCCGGGCGGACGCCGAATACGATCTGGCCCCGTCCTTGAACGCCCCGGTTTTCGCGGGCGGGGACCTGGGCCTTGCGGCGGGCAAGCTTGCGGCCCAGCTCAAGGTCGGGTTCCGCTTCTAGGGACCGTCCTCCCCTTCCTCGCCCTCCGGGGCATCCACTTCCTTTTTCATCACCTCCCGGAGGAGGCTTGTGGCGTAGCTCCCCTTGGGGAGGAAGAAGCTCAGCCAAAGCCCCTCCGGCTTTCCTCGAGCCTCCACTCCTGGAGGGGGACCCGGATGGGCCTGCGGGCGCCCCGCCTGGCCCGGAAGTCTTCCCGCTTGAGGCCGTAGCGGGCGAGGACCTGGTCCTCCAGGGCCCGGGCTTCCCCTTGGGCCTCGGGGTACTTCTTGCCGAAGAGGGGCCCGGTGGCGCTGATCTCCAGGCGGAGGGCCCTTTCCGCCTCCTTGGGGTCCTCCACCAGGAACTCCCCCCCGGTGGCGTGCTTCTTGGCCCAGTCCCCGGGGATGACCCGGTCGTAGAGGTTCCTCTCCAGCCTCAGGGCCACCCAGTCGTTGAAGAGGAGGCTCTGAAGGCTCCCGATGAGGAAGCGCTTGAGCCAGGGGCTTCCCCGGCCTTTGCCCCTCTTGACCAGCTCGTAGCCCCGGACCGGGTTGAGGCCGCCCAGGCCGAAGCGCTGGGGGCCGTAGTAGTTGGGGATGCCCTTTTCTGCGAGGCGCTCCAGAATGGCCTCGGCCTCGGCAGGGCCCCCCTTGGGGTTGCGGATCAGGATGCGGAAGCGGTTGCCCTTGAGGTGGCCGGTCCTGAGCTTGTTGGTGTGGAGGTCGGCCGCAAGAAGCCTCACCCCCCGGAGGTTCTCCAAGAGGCAGAGGGCGTCCTCGTGCCGCCTGGGGATGGAGAACCACTGCCGGGCGCGGGCCTTTTTTGTCCTTTAGGCCCGCCACCCCGATCTCCTTCTCGGGCACCCCCACCTCGTCCCGCAGAAACTCAAAGACCTCCCGGGTGGTGAGGCCCTCCTTCTCCAAGAGGAGGTAGAGGTGCTCCCCCTCCCCCTTGGGAGGTAGGCGGGGACTTCCTCCACCTGGAAGTCCTTAGGCTCCGCCCGAATCTCCCCGCCCACGCCGGGGAGGTCCTCCGTGAGGAAGGGGTAGCGCTGGGGCCGGTAAACGAGGTCCATCCCCCTATTTTGGCCTAGGGAAGGGCCTTAAGCCAAGACTCCAAGACCCCGAAGCCATAGCGGAAGAAGGCCTCGGAGCCAAGCTCCACCCCGGCCTCGGACAGGATCTCCTTGGGGCTTCGGCTCTCCCCGGCCTCCAGGACCCGGAGGTACCGGGGCACGAAGGCCTTCCCCTCCTCCCGGTAGCGGCCGTAGAGGGCCAGGACCACCAGGTAGCCCAGGGCGTAGCTATAGGTGTAGAAGCGGTAGTGGACGAAGTGGGGGATGCCCGCCCAGGCCGCCCGGTCCAGCTCCGTCCAGGCCACCGCCTCCCCGTAGAGCCTCCTTTGCTCCTCCTGCCAGAGGGTGTGGAAGGCCTCGGGAGGGAGGGCGGCTTCTTTTCGGGCCTCGAGGCTCCTCCTTTCAAAGAAGGCGTACATCACCTGGCGGAAGAGGGTGCTTATGGCGTCTTCCAGCCGCTCGGCCAAGAGGAGGGTCTTCTCCTCCCCGGAAAGCTTCTCAAGGAGGAGGTCGTCCAGGAGGATCTCGGCGAAGACGCTGGCTGTCTCGGCCAGGGGGGTGGAGGCCCCGAAGTTGAGAAGGCGCTGGCGGCGGGCCAGGTAGAAGTGGACCCCGTGGCCGAGCTCGTGGGCCAGGGTGTGGGCGCTGTCCAGGTCGTCGGTGTGGTTGAGGAGGACGTAGGGGTGGGTGGAGGGAAGCCCCCCTGCACAGAAGGCCCCGCCCCGTTTCCCGGGCCTCGGGTAGACGTCCATCCAGCGCCCTTCAAAGAACTTCCGCGCGATCCTCTCCACCTCGGGGGAGAAGCGGCGGAAGGCTTCCAGGACCAGGGCCTTCGCCTCCTCAAAGGGCACCTTGGGTTTCTCCCCGAGGGGAGCGAGGAGGTCTTCGCTTGGGGTCTTCTCCTGGCCGAGCCTCCTGGCCTTCCAGAGGTAGTAGCGTTCCACCAGGGGGTAGAAGCCCTCCGTGGCCGCGAGGAGGGCTTCTATGTCCCGCACCTCCACCTCGTCCCGGAGGGCCACGGGCTCCAGGGGGTGGGAGAAGCCCCGAAGCCGGAGATCCTGGATGTAGTCCAGGTAAACGGCGTTGAAGACGGCGCTCAGGTGGGGGCCTCCTCCAGGAGCTTTCCGTAAAGCGCCCGGTGGGCCTCCCGGCGCACCTCTGGGCTGGGGTCGCGGCGGAGGGCCCGGACCTCCATCTCCGTGAGTTCCCTTTCCCCCACCCGGAAGCGGAAGCGGCCCGTGTACTCCGTGTAGAACTGGCTCCAGGCGCTCCTGCCCACCAGGGCCTTGAGGTTAAGAAGCTCCTCCTCCTTCTCCGAGAGGGTGTGGAGGGCGTAGGCCCTTTGCCTTTTGAGGAAGTGGCGGAGGTCGGCGAGGCCTGGGTGGGCGAGGAGGCGCAAGAAGGCCTCCTCGGGAAGCCTCCGCAGGGCCACCTCCAGGGGCACCAGGCGGTTTTTCACCTCGGTGAATCGGCTCCGCACCCGGTCCAGGAGAGCCTTGGCCCCGGGGTCCTGGGTGCGGGTGGCGAAGTAGAGGCTGGCGTAGTTCAGGGGCTTGTAGGCCCTCTCCAAGGCCTGCTCGTAGGCCTCCAGGAGGGAGGGTGCCTTCCCAGGGTCCTGGAGGTCCTTGGGGTCAAGCCCTTGGGCGAGGGCCAGGGCGGCCTCGAGGTCCTCCCAAAGCCTGGGGTCCTCCGGCGAGGCGTAGAGGTCCGAAAGGTCCCACTCCACGGGCTCCACTATACCCGGGCGGTATTCTGAGGGGCGTGGCCGCGCTCGTCATCTACAAAGGCAAGCCCGCCTTGGCCGAGGAGAAGGGGGGCCGCCTGGAGCTGGAGCTTCCCGGGGGCGAGAGGCAGAGGGTGCGTCCCAAGGACGTCCTCCTCCTCCACCCAGGGCCCGCCTCCTTGGAGCTAAAGGTGCCCGAAGGGGAGGAGGAGGCCGCCTGGGAGCTTCTGGAGGGGCAGACGGTGAGCCTCAGGGAGCTTGCCGAGCTGGTCTACGGGGCCTACACCCCCGAGGCCGCCTACGGGGCCTACCTTCTGGCCCAGAAGGGGGAGCGCTTCCTCCTGGAAGGGGAGAGGGTGCGGGCCCGCACCCGGGCGGAGCTTGTGGCCCTGGAGGAGGAGAAGAGGCGGCGGGCGGAGCGGGAAAGGGCCTTCCAGGAAGCCCTGGAGCGCTTAAGGAAGGGAAGCCCCACCCTGGAGGACCGCCCCCTCCTCGCCGAGGTGGAGGCCCTGGCCTACGGGGAGAGGAGGGAGAGCCCGGTGCTCAAAGCCCTGGGCCATCCCGAAACCCCCGAGGCCGCCCACGCCTTCCTCCTCAGGCTCGGCCTTTGGAAGAGGC
>BBBL01000174.1 GCA_001311545.1 Thermus kawarayensis JCM 12314
CCGAGGCCCAGGCGCCCAACGCCTACGCCACCCTGGCCCCAGGGCCCCTGGAGGGCGCCCTCTACTACGAGGTGGAGCCCTACTGGGCCGCCTGGGGGCGGGGCACGGGGGAAGGCCCTTCAAGAGGCCTTACCTCAGGACCCGGGAGGGGAGCCTCTACCGGGAGGTGGGGAACGCCCTTCTGGACGTCACCCCTGAGGAGCCTCCCGAGGAGGGGGCGCGGGTGTGCGAGGTCCTTGCGGTCTTTCCCCTGGGGGTGCGGGTATGGGATTCCTGAGGAGCTTTCGCCTGGAGCTGGAGGCCCTGAGCCCGGTGCACGTGGCACGGGGGAGGCCTACCCGCCTACGCCTACGTGCCCGACTTCGCCAAGAAGGAGGTCCACCTCCTGGACCCCGCGGCCCTCCTCCTCGCCCTCCCCGGGGAGAGGAGGCGGCAGTACCTGGAGAAGGTGGCCCAGGGGCCCAAGGCGGCCCAGGAGGTCCTGCGCTACCTCTTGGAGGCGGGCCAGCTCCCGGAGGAGGCCATCCTCGCACCGTGCCGGCGAGCCCCGCCTTCCTGGAAACCGTCCGCTCCGCCACCGAGGAGGCCCTCCTGGAGTACCGGCCCCTCCCGTACTCCCCTTTGGGGGCCTACCTCCCGGGCTCCAGCGTCAAGGGGGCCCTGCGCACCGCCTGGCTCTTCCACCTCCTGGTAGAGGGGGGCCAGGTGGCGGAGTTTGACCGGAGGGCGGGGGTGTGGCGCCTCCGGCCCTGGAGGGAGCGGGACGGAGAGGCCCACGTCTACCCCTCCCTGCGCCCGGACCTTAAGGAGAACCAGGCCTTTGAGGGGGTGGTCCTGGCTACGCCCGGGAGGGGCGTCGGGGGATGAGCCTGGACCTCTACCAGGACCCCTTCCGGGCGGTGCTCCTTTCGGACTCCGGCCCCACCCCCACCTTCCTGAACCGCATCGGCGTCTTCCACCCCACGAAGGACACCTCGGGGATGGTCCTCCTGGCGGAGACCTTCCGCGTGGGCACCCGCTTCGCCCTCACCCTCCGCCACCACGAGGGTCTAAGCCGGGACTGGGACGGGAAGCGGGGGGTTTCCACGCCCCTGCCTCCCGAGGCCCTGGTCCGGGCCCTCCGGGACTACTACGGCAAGGTGGCGGAGTGGGAAAGGGCCTTCGCCGAGGACCACGGGCTTAAGCGGGCCCTGGAGGTCTACGAGGCCCTGGCCGAGAGGCTAAGGGACCTCGAGGCCTTCCCCCTCCGGGTGGGCTTCGGCTCAGGGCGGCTTTCCTTGCGCCTCGCCCTCCTCCTCCCCGAGGACCACCCCGAGGGCGGGGAGCCCAAGACCCGGAAGACGGCGGGGGCCCGCAGTCCCCAGGACGGCTACCCCCTGGGCTGGATGGTGGGGCGCCTTCAGGCCTTGCCCTAGGGGGAGGGGTGGGGCTATACTTTGCCAAAATGTCTCGCCTCTACCTCTCCACTCTAGGCAACGACCCTATCCCGGCCCTCATGGGCCTGAGGTTCGCCGGAGGGCTCGGGTGGAGGGGGAAGGCGGTCTTCCTGGCGGAACGCCTCTGGGACGGGTACGAGGCCAAGCGGGAGGCCTTCCTCGCCCTCCTCCGGGAAGAGGGGGTCCCCTACGAACTGGTGCCCGCGGCGGGCAGGGATGGGGCCCTACCCCAGGACCTCCCCCTCTCCGAAGGGGTCCTCGTCAACCTCACCGGGGGGAGCAAGCTCCTCGCGGCCCTCCTCCTGGAGAGGGTGCGGCGGGTGGGGGGAAGGCCTTTCCTCCTGGATGCTCACCGTCCCTTGGAGCGCCCCAGGGCCCTCCTTCTCTGGGAGCCCCTCGGGACCTTGGAGCTCGGGGAGGGGGAGATGGCGGACCTCCAGGACTACCTCCGGCTGCACTTGGAGCCCGCGGGGGCCAGGTGGCTGGAAACCCCGCCCCCGCCCGCCTTCCCGCAAGGGGCTAGGGCGGTCCAGCTTCTCGCCCTGGAGGACGGGGTGCCCATGGCCCTCGAGGAGAGAGTCTTCTTCGTGGTCCACCTGGGCCAGCCCTACCTGGTCCGGCCCCACCTGGGGGCTTCGGACCGGGAACACATGAAGAAGGAGCTCATGGCGGCCTTCGCCGAACAGGCCCGGCGCCTTGGAGGGGAGCTCTGCCGGGCCGTGGTGCCCTGGCACCAGAAGGCCCTGGATCCCCACCAGAGAAGCCGTTGGCTGGAGCGGTGGCGCACCTGGGCCCAGGCCACGGGGGTTCTTCTGGTGGACCCGGGCAAGCCCCTCGGGTCCATTCCCAGGAAGCCCCCGCTCGAGCCCTCCGAGCCACCCCCGCCCAAGGCGGGGCCGGTCCTCCTGGCGGCCCTTTCCGAACAGTCCACCCCCCTTTACGGGGCCATGCTGGCCTACAAGCCAAGACCCTCTACCTCTTCGTCACCCCCGAGATGCGAACCCGCCTGGACTGGTTCCTGAAAGGGGTCAGGGGGCGTGGGATGAAGACCCACCCGGTCCACCTGGAGGGCCCTGGGGACCTGAAGGGCGCTTACCGCTTGGCGAGGCCCGTGGTCCAGGAGGCGAGAGCCCGGGGCTTCCCCCTCCAGGTCCACCTGAACGGGGGCACCCACGCCCTGGCCACGGGCCTTTACCTGGCGGCGGAGGACCCCGCCCTCGCCCACTACCTCGAGGGAGACCGCATCCGGGAGCTTTCCGGCGGGGAGCGCCCTCCTCCCTGGGAGGAGGGGGAGCCTGGGGAGCTCCTCGCCACCCGGGGGTACCGCCTGAGGGTGGGGGAGGAGTGGCGGGGGCTCGGCCTTGACCGGGACCTCCTCGGGCTCGCCCTGGACCTCCTCGCCCGCTGGCCTGAGGTGGAGAAGGCGTGGCCGGAAGATCCGGGGGTCCGGGCCTTCCGGGAGCGCTGGGAGAGGCTGTCCGGGCACGCCTTCGGGCCCCAGAGCCCCAAGGAGGGCCTTCCCTTGGAATACGCCGTCTTTGCCAGCCTGGCGCAGGCCTTGGAGCCCAGGGGAGGGAAGGTCCTTCCCCCGGGCAGACTGGAGCCTCTCCGGGGTCAGGAGAACCTGGGCGATGACCAGGCCCCGGAGCTGGACGGCCTGGTCTACTACCGCGGCCAGCTTTTCCCCGTGGAGTGCAAGCCGACTCCCAACGCGAAGTTCTGGGGTCGGGTGGAGTTCATGGAAAGGCTCGCGCAGAGCGTGGGGGGAAGCCGGGGTAGGGCTTCTCGTGGTCAACACCTGGACGGGGGACCTTAGCCGTTCCTCGAGGCACCTGGTCTACCTGCCTTGCGGCCGGAGGCGCTTCCAGAGGGGGTGAAACGCTTTCCGGAGGATCTTGGGGAGGTGTTCCCGTGAGAGGGGTCAAGGCGTGTGGGAGAAGGTCTTGCTTAGGAGGTGGGCATGCTTTTCGTCAGGGCGCGTAACCCAGAGGCCCTCGCCGCCCGGGCCCGCTTCCTCAGGGAGCAGGCCCGGCGCAGGGTGGGGGTCCTGGAGGCCAGGTGGAAGAAGAGGCGTCTCGTGCTGGAGAAGGCCCTGGCCGAGTTCCAGCGCAACCTGGAGCACCTGCGGGCCTTGGAGGCGGAGGAGCGCTACCCCAGGGCCAGCTGGCCCAGGCCCTGCTTCGGGAGGAGCTCCGGGTCCGGAACCTGGAGGAGGAGATAAGGAAACTGGACGAGACTTTTCGCATGGCCGCCCTGGAGGTGTACCGCAAGGCGCGGCTCAAAGTGGCGAGGTTGTCCTCGCGGAGCGGGCTTTCCCTGGACCTGGACACCCTTTTCCCGGAGGTGAAAGATGAACCTGTGGGCCACCCTTAGGAACATCCGCGCTTACCGCTTTGGCATGAGGGACGGCAAGGCCTTTTCCAAAAAGCACGCCTCCTTGGCCTACCTGGCGGTGCCCCCCTTCCCCAAGGAGCTCGCCGAGCGCTACCGCAGGGGCATGGAAGCCCTGGTGCACCGCTACCAGGCCCAAAGGGCAAAGCTGGAGAAGCGCCTCCTCCAGGTGCGGCACATGCGCCAGGCCATGGAGCGGGTGGTGGGCCAGGACACCCCCACCCCCGAGGTTTTCGTCCACATGTTGGCCTCCTGGGGGCGCTACGCCCTCCTGGGAGTGGTGTTCCTGGCGGAGCTGGTGTACAACAAGCTGGCGGCCGACACCCTGGAGGTGAACCAGCTGGAGGCTTACACCATCGCCTTCATCGCCACCTTGGTGATGTTCTGGATGGGCCACGAGGGGGGGAACTCCTTGCGGAAGCGGAACCTGCCCATGGTGGCCATGGTGGCCGTTCCCGTGCTCATGGCCGTGGCCTTCGCCTTTCTGCGGGTGGACTTTACCCGGCGCATGGCCCAGATCAACGGGGACCCCCAGAACCCCTTGGCCCTTCCCGCCCTCCTGGTGCTGGGCCTGGGTCTGGTGGCCTTCACCTTTCTCCTGGGCTACCGGGCCCCCCACGAGCGGGAGGTCCTCCTGAGGCGTTACCTGGAGCACAAGAGCCGGGAAAAAGCCTTATGGCCAAGCTTCTGCACCTGCACCACGGGGCCCTGCGGCATCTGGACTACCTGGGGGCCCGTTACCGGGAGGAGGTGGCCGCC
>BBBL01000175.1 GCA_001311545.1 Thermus kawarayensis JCM 12314
CTGGAACGACCGGGCCACCGCCGTCCTCTTCGGGGACGCCGGGGGCGCGGCGGTGGTGGGGAGGGTGCGGGAGGGTTTTGGCTTTAAATCCTTCGTCCTGGGGGCGGACGGCACCGGGGCCAAGGAGCTCTTCCACGCCTGCGTGGCCCCCAGGCTCCCCGACGGCACCTCCATGCGAAACCGCCTCTACATGAACGGCCGCGAGGTCTTCAAGTTCGCCGTGCGGGTGATGAACACCGCCACCCTCGAGGCCATAGAGAAGGCGGGCCTCGCCCCCGAGGACATCGCGCTCTTCGTCCCTCACCAGGCCAACCTCCGGATCATTGACGCCGCCCGGGAGCGCCTGGGCCTCCCCTGGGAGCGGGTGGCGGTGAACGTGGACCGGTACGGCAACACCTCCACCGCCTCCATCCCCCTGGCCCTCCAGGAGGCGGTGGACGCGGGGCGCATCCGGGAGGGGGACCACGTCCTTTTGGTCTCCTTCGGGGCCGGGCTCACCTGGGCCGCGGCCGTCCTCACCTGGGGAGGGGCCTGATGTACGCCGCCCTCTTCCCCGGGCAGGGCTCCCAGAGGGTGGGGATGGGAAAAGCGCTCTACGAGGCCTCCCCCGCCGCCAAGGAGGTCCTGGACCGGGCCGAGGCCGCCCTCCCCGGCCTCCTCAAGCTCCTGTGGGAGGGCCCCGAGGAGGCCCTCACCCTCACGGAGAACCAGCAGCCCGCCCTCCTGGCCGTGGCTACGCCGCCTACCGGGCCTTCCTGGAAGCGGGGGGGGGGCCTGCCCGCCCTGGCCGCCGGGCACTCCCTGGGGGAGTGGACGGCCCACGTGGCGGCGGGGACCCTGGAGCTGGAAGAGGCCCTCCGCCTGGTGCGCCTAAGGGGGCGGTACATGCAGGAGGCCGTCCCCCCAGGGGAAGGGGCCATGGCCGCCATCCTGAAGCTCCCCCCGGAGGAGATCCGGGCCGCTTTGGAGGGCCTGGAGGGGGTGGAGGTGGCCAACCTTAACGCCCCCGAGCAGACGGTGATCTCCGGGAGGAAGGAGGCGGTGGAGGCGGCCGCCGAGCGCCTGAAGCTCAAGCGGGCCCGGGTGGTCTTCCTGCCCGTCTCCGCCCCCTTCCACTCCTCCCTCATGGCCAAGGCCCGTGAGAGGCTCGCCCAAGACCTGGCCCAGGTCCCCCTAAGGAGGCCCCGCTTCCCCGTCTACAGCAACGTAACCGCAAGGCCCGAGGAGGACCCCGAGAGGATCCGAAGCCTCCTCCTGGAGCAGATCACCGCCCCGGTGCGCTGGGTGGAGATCCTGAAGGACATGGAGGCCCGGGGCGCGAGGCGTTTTCTGGAGTTCGGAAGCGGCGAGGTGCTCAAGGGCCTCGTCCTCCGCACCCTGAAGGAGGCGGAGGCCTTGAGCGTGCAGGACCCGGAGAGTCTAAAAAAAAGGCCCTGGAGGTGGCGCATGCGTAAAGCCCTCATCACCGGAGCAAGCCGGGGCATCGGGCGGGCCATCGCCTTGCGGCTCGCCCAGGACGGCTTCGCCCTGGCCATCCACTACGGCCAAAACCGGGAAAGGGCCGAGGAGGTGGCGGAGGAGGCCCGCCGCTTAGGAAGCCCCCTGGTGGCGGTCCTCGGGGCCAACCTCCTGGAGGCCGAGGCGGCCACGGCCCTGGTCCACCAGCCGCCGAGGTCCTGGGGGGGCTGGACACCCTGGTGAACAACGCCGGCATCACCCGGGACACCCTCCTGGTGCGCATGAAGGACGAGGACTGGGAGGCGGTCCTAGAGGCCAACCTCTCCGCCGCCTTCCGCACCACCCGGGAAGCGGTGAAGCTCATGATGAAGGCCCGCTTCGGGCGCATCGTCAACATCGCCAGCGTGGTGGGGATCCTGGGCAACCCGGGCCAGGCCAACTACGTGGCCTCCAAGGCGGGGCTCATCGGTTTCACCCGGGCGGTGGCCAGGGAGTACGCCCAAAGGGGCATCACGGTGAACGCCGTGGCCCCGGGGTTCATAGAGACGGAGATGACCGCAAACCTCCCCAAGGAGGTCAAGGAGGCCTACCTGAAGGAGATCCCCGCCGGGCGCTTTGGCAAACCTGAGGAGGTGGCCGAGGCCGTGGCCTTCTTGGTCTCGGAAAAGGCAGGCTACATCAACGGCCAGACCCTCTGCGTGGACGGGGGGCTCACGCCCCACTAGGGCTTGGTGCTAAAATCCCGAGAGGAGGTTTTTCATGACCGAGCAGGAGATCTTTGAAAAGGTCCAGGCGGTTATCGCGGACAAGCTCCAGGTGGAACCGGATAAGGTGACCCTCGAGGCCCGCTTCATTGAGGACCTGGGGGCGGACAGCCTGGACACCGTGGAGCTCATTATGGGCCTGGAGGATGAGTTCGGCCTGGAGATCTCCGACGAGGAGGCCGAGAAGATCCGCACCGTCAAGGACGCAGTGGAGTACATCAAGGCCAAGCTGGGCTAGCCGGGCCCTGGGGAGTGGGGCGCCCAAAGCGCCCCACCTTCCCTTTGTCCCGGGGAGGCCCGGGTATACTACCCCCATGCGACGCGTGGTGGTCACCGGCCTAGGGGCCCTCACCCCCATCGGCGTGGGGCAGGAGGCCTTCCACAAGGCCCAGCTTGCGGGGCAGAGCGGGGTCAGGCCCATCACCCGCTTTGACGCCTCGGCTCTCCCCGTGCGCATCGCCGCCGAGGTGGAGGTGGACCCCGAGGCTATATAGACAAAAGGGAGCTCAGGCGCCTGGACCGCTTCGTCCAGTACGCCTCATCGCCGCCCACCTGGCCCTGGAGGACGCCGGGCTAAAGCCCGGGGAGCTGGACCCCGAGCGGGTAGGGACCCTGGTGGGCACAGGGATTGGGGGCATGGAGACCTGGGAGGCCCAGAGCAAGGTCTTCCTGGAACGGGGCCCGAACCGCATCAGCCCCTTCTTCATCCCCATGATGATCGCCAACATGGCCTCGGCCCACATCGCCATGCGCTACGGCTTCCAGGGGCCCTCCTCGACCGCCGTCACTGCCTGCGCCACGGCTCGGACGCCTGGGAAACGCCATGCGCATGATCCAGCTGGGAGAGGCCGACCTGGTCCTGGCGGGGGGGACGGAGGCCGCCATCACCCCCATGGCCATCGGGGCCTTCGCCGTGATGCGGGCCCTCTCCACCAGGAACGAGGAGCCCACCAAGGCGAGCCGCCCCTTCACCCTCTCCCGGGACGGGTTCGTCATGGGGGAGGGGGCGGGGGTTCTGGTCCTGGAGGAGTACGAGCACGCCAAGAGGCGGGGTGCCCGCATCTACGCCGAGCTCGTGGGCTTTGGCCGGAGCGCCGACGCCCACCACATCACCGAGCCCCACCCCGAAGGCCGGGGAGCGGCCTTGGCCATGGAGCGGGCCCTGAGGGACGCCGGGGTTCCCCCCGAGGCCGTGGGCTACATCAACGCCCACGGCACCTCCACCCCCGTGGGGGACCGGGCGGAGGTGCTGGCCATCAAGCGGGTCTTTGGGGAGCACGCCAAGAAGCTCATGGTCTCCAGCACCAAGAGCATGATCGGCCACCTCCTGGGGGCGGCGGGGGCGGTGGAGGCCATCGCCACGGTGCAGGCCCTCCACCACGGGTCATCCCTCCCACCCTGAACCTGGAGGACCCCGACCCCGAGCTGGACCTGGACTTCGTCCCCGAGCCCCGGGAAACGCGGGTGGACTACGCCCTCTCCAACTCCTTCGCCTTCGGCGGGCAAAACGCCGTCCTCCTCTTCAAAAGGGTCTAGATGCTCTTCCCCCGGGAAAGGCTTCTGGAGCTGGAAGCGGAGCGCCTTGCCCCCTACGCCCAGAAAGCGCGGGACACCCGGGGGCGGGAGCACCCTGAGCCCGAGTCCCCCTACCGCACCCCCTACCAGAAGGACCGGGACCGGATCCTCCACACCACCGCCTTCCGCCGCCTGGAGTACAAGACCCAGGTCTTTCCCAACTGGGCCGGGGACTACTACCGCACCCGCCTCACCCATACCCTGGAGGTGGTCCAGGTTTCTCGCTCCATCGCCCGCGCCCTGGGCCTCAACGAGGACCTCACCGAGGCCATCGCCCTCTCCCACGACCTGGGCCACCCCCCCTTCGGCCACACCGGGGAGCGGATCCTGGACGAACTCATGCGGGACCACGGGGGGTTTGAGCACAACGCCCAGGCCTTGAGGATCCTCACCCACCTGGAGGAGCGCTACCCCGGGTTCAAAGGCCTCAACCTCACCTACGAGGTGCTGGAGGGCATCGCCACCCACGAGACCCCTTACGCCCCCAGCTTCAAGCCCCTCTACGAGGGACAGGGGACCCTCGAGGCCCAGGTGGTGGACCTCTCCGACGCCATCGCCTACGCCGCCCACGACCTGGACGACGGCCTGCGCTCGGGGCTTCTAAGCCCGGGAGAGCTGGCCGAGGTCTCCTTCCTCAGGGACCTGGCCCGGGAGGAGGGCCTGGACCTGGAAAGGCTCACCGAGCTGGGACGGAGGGTCCTGGTGCGCCAGCTTTTGGGCTACCTCATCACCGAGGCCACCCTGGCCACCCACCGGCGGGTGGAAGAGGCCGGGGTGGCGAGCGCC
>BBBL01000176.1 GCA_001311545.1 Thermus kawarayensis JCM 12314
CCCCCACCCGCACCTCTTCCGGATCCGCCCGCCGCCGCAGGGCGAGGTAGGGGGTGAGGGTGAGGGTCCCTTCCCTAAGGGCATAGCCCAGGTCCAGGCGCTGGGCAAGAGCGCTTACCGTGAGGCCGAGCCGGGCGGGTCCTTCCTGGTAGAGGACCCCTAGGGTAGGGGCCACGCTTCCGAAGGCGTAGTAGGCCTGCACGGGACCCCACTCCCCCTCCAGGCGCAGGTAGCCTCCGTACCCCCGGAAGCCTAGGGAGAAGCCCTCGCCTCGCAGAAAGGCCTCCCCTTTCACCGCCTCCTTGCCCCACTCCAGGCCCGAGGCGAGCCCCACGTAGTCCGAGAGGCTCCCGGAAAGCCCCAGGGCCACGGCGTAACCCAGCTCCCCCTGTCCGTAGGCCAGCCGGAGGCCGAAGCGGTAGCGCAGGCTGTTCCGCCCCAGGTTCTCCGCCCCGGCGAAGGGCAGGATGACGGTTTCAATGACCCCATAGGTGCGAAGCCGGGGTCCAGGCTGGAGTAGGCCAGGACCGTGGCCGTGTCCCGGTTGCGCCCGGTGAGGGTGAACTCGAGGGGGATTTCCTTGGTCTCCCCGGGTTCCAGCTCTACCAGGGCGCTTTCCAGGCGGTAGGGGAGGAGGGAGCGGACCTCTAGCCGCACCCGGTCTTGGGCGTTTCCGATGTTCTGCAGTAAGAGGGTGTAGGTGAGGGTTTCTCCCTCCACTCCCGTGCCTCCCGGGGGAACCTTGAGGGCCAGGCCTGCCTCGGGAAGGACCTGCACCTTTACCTCCCGCTCTTCCCGGGTGTCCCGCACCCGCACCCGGTATTCCCCGGCCCGGGCCTCGGGGCGCACCAGGAAGTTGAGAAGCCCCTCCCCCTCCACCGCTCCCGTGAGGGGCAGAAAGACCTCGGGGGCCTGGGCGGCGATGGTCCCTTCCCCCCGCACGGGAATGGAGAGGAAGCCCCCTCGCTTGGCCTCGAGGCGCTCCGGCACCTCCAGGGCCAAGGCAAGGCTTATGGCCGCCACGAGGGGCAGAAGAGGCCGCATGTTACAGGCGGCTTAGGGTGAAGACGAGGCTTCCCCGGTAGACCCCCGGGGCCTCGCTTCCCGTGAGGACCAGGCGGAACTCCAAGAGGTGCCGCCGGTACCCCCCGGAGGGGCCGCTTCCCGTGACCAGCACCGTTCTAGGGCCTAAGGCCGTCCACGGGCCCCCGTCCACCCGCACCTCCAGCTGGCTTGGGGAGAGGACCTTCCCTCCCTCGGCTACCAAAGGCTCCGCCAGGACCTCCACCGCCCAGCCCCCCTCCACGTTGCTGAAGACGCTCAGGGTGAGGGGGCCCGGAGGGCTTGTGGGGTCGTAAGGGTAGGGAAAGGTGGGCGGGGGGTAGCCTTTCTGGGCCAGGTCAAAGACCACCTCTTCGGCACTTAGGGAGAGGGCGCTTCCCTCGGGAAGGTTGACCCCCACGGGCACCTGGGCCAGCGCGAAGAGGGCCATCCCCATGGCCAGAAGCGTTGCCTTGCGCAAAATCCACCTCCTTCAACGCACCTCCAGCCGCGACTCCCCGGCGATGAGGCGGGCCTCGCCGTAGTCCAGGACCGCAAGGACCACGTACCGCCCGGGGGGAAGGGGTTTCTCCAGGGGTACGGGCACCTCGTGGGTGGCCCCGGGGAGGCTGGCCGTCTCGGGGACGGCGGCCTGGACCACGGTTTTCCCTTGGGCGTCCCGCACCTCTACCCGGCCCGTGAGGCGCATGACCCCGTTTCCCGTGTTCTGGAAGACCACCTGCAAGGTCGCGGGCTCCCGCCCCAGGGGGGGGCGGTACCGCACCCCTGGATGCGGCCGGAGCGCTCCACCCGGCCTATGTCCACGTAGACCACGTGCCCCACCCGGGTGCGCACCCGGATGCCGATGCCCTGGCCACCTTCCCGTCCCTGGGCAGGGCCCGACTCAAAGAAGACGATGCCCCAGTAGGTGCCTTCCTTGGCCTCCGGGGGCACCCGCACCGTGTAGCGCACCTCCTGGCTTCCCTGGGGTTGCAGGAGGAACTCCAGGGGGGAGACCGAGAGCCACCCCACCAGGCTCCGGGAGTGGCTTCCAGGGTCCAGGTAGAGGGGGCGGCCGTCCGGGGCCAGAAGGACGTCGGAAAGGACCACGCTCACCTGGAGGGTCCCCTGTCGGCCCGGGTGGTCCACGGTCACGGTCTGGGTGGTGCTGGCCCCGGGCGCCAGGGGCAGGAGGACCCGGGGCGGGGAAACCCCCACCCCGGTCTGGGCCTGGGCCAAGGAGGCGAGCATGAGAAGCCCGAGGAGCTTTTTCATGGCTAGAGTCTAGGGGAAGACCCCCCGGGGCGGAAAGCCCCGGGGGGTAAGGGGCCTCAAAGGGCCGCGAGCTGGAAGAGGAAGTTGAACTCGTAGGTGCCCGCCACCTCGGAGCCGTCAAACCAGAAGGCCTCTATGATGGTGTCGTCCAGCCAGCCGGGGAGGCGCTCTCCCACCCTCTTCAAGAGCTCCAAGGGGTCGCCGTCGTCGTTCGTGCCGGGGATGATCTCTACGAACCTGGAGTGGCCGATATCGGGGGCCTCGTCACGTACCCCCAGCCTGCCGTAGGTGGGGTCGCCCAGTGTACGGGTCACCTTGAGGTCCAGCTCGCACCCATCCCCGTTGTTGCAGAACTTCTGCAGGACCTTCTGGTTGATGCAGATGAGGGTGCCCTTCTCGCCGGCCTCAATGGAGCCATCCCCGTCCATGTCCTTTATGGCGGGGTAGGTGTCAATGGGAGTGAGCTCGCCGTCCAGGGCTGCGCTCAGGGCGTCCTCGAGGGAGCCGAGAAGCCCTTGGGCACCAGGAAGCACCCCTCACCGCCATTGCCAAGAGGGGGGGTATTGAGGTCCAGGACCACTCGTCCTCGGTGAGGTGCAGGGCCACCCGCTGGGGGATGGTGAGGTTGATGCGCTCCGTGACGGTGGCCTGGCTGTCGTCCACGTCGTAGCTCTCGCCCGCCAGGGCCAGGCCCAGGAAGAGGACCAGGCGCTCAGGGAAAGGATCAGCTTCTTCATCGCTCACCTCCTTAGAGACCTGCCAGGGTGAAGGTCACGTCGAGGGTATAGGTGCCGTCCAGCTCGGAGCCGTCAAACCAGAAGCTCTCCACGATGGTGTCGTCCAGCCAGCCGCCCGTGGGGCCGGTGTTGGAGCCACGACATGAGGGCCAGAGGGCAGGGAGTTGGTGACGAAGCCGCCCATGGGCACCATGCCGATGAAGTCGGCCAGGCCGAAGTAGCCGAAGCCGCTGGCGGGCGTGCCCGTGACGGTTACGGAGAGTTGCCAGCCATCGGGGTCATTGGAGAACTTCTGCAGGACCTTCTGGTTGATGCAGATGAGGGTGCCCTTCTCGTCGTCCTCCAGCTTCCCGTCCCCGTCGTAGTCCTTGGCGGCGGGGTAGGCCCCGATGGGCCGGAGGACGCGACCCGAGAGGAGGTAGTTCTGCAGGTCGGAGAGGGTCTTGACCGCCTTGGGCACCAGGTAGCACCCCTCCGCAGGGGGCGTGGGGTTATTGGGGTCGTAGGTATAGGGGGATGGGGCTTCTTGCGGGCTATTCAAGTCCAAGTTCCACTCGTCCTCGGTGAGGTGCAGGGCGTAACGGGGAGGGATGATGACCCGCACCTTCTCCTTCACCGCCGCCTGGTCGTGGTTTTCGTCCCAGAGTTCTTCCACGGTGCCGTCCAGGTCCCCTTCCGAGGGGAAGCCCACCTGGGCCAGGGCCATGCCGCCTAGAAAAGCCAGGGCCAGAAGCCAAAGAACCTTGTTCCGCATCTTCCGTCACCTCTCTTGCCGTGCCCGGTCGCCTTGTGCCTTGCCGCCTATAGGAGGGTCAGGGTATAGACCAGCTGACCCTCGTACTCGCCCGGCGCCTCGGAGCCGTCCAAGCGGAGCTTGATCCCCAGGGTGACCGACTGCCAGCCGCCCGGGTGGTCCGTGACCTCCTCCAGGAGCACCCCTCCCTGGGCCCCGCGGGGCCGGGCAGAGGTGGGAAGGAGGGCGGTCCCAGTCGGGGTGGTAGGCCAGGCACTTCCAGTGGGGCGTGGGGGGTACCGCCCCGGCCCGTGAGGATGGAGTGGACGGCGAAGTGGCTGGCGTCCAGCACCGCCCCTTCCGGACTCGTGGGCTCCACCTCAAAGGCCACTTCCAGGGCCCAGCGCTGGCTCTGGGTGAAGACGTGGAGGCGCATGGAGGGGTGGACGAAGAACTGGGGGAAGCGCTTGGACCCGGGATGACCCGCCCCTCCCGTCCGGGAGATAGGGGGGTAGGGGCGCCCCTCCTCGTCCAGGAAGCGCCCGTCCCCGCCGTAGAGGGCGGCGCAGTGAGGGGGGACGGGGCCCAAGGTGGCGCACCTGAGGTCAAAGACCACCACCGGGTCCCTCAGGCAGAGGCTGGGGTCCAGGGGGTCCCTCGGGCAGTAGGGGGCTGGGCCGGGCT
>BBBL01000177.1 GCA_001311545.1 Thermus kawarayensis JCM 12314
GGCTCGGCGGCTCCGGGAGAGGGGGTCCTCGAGGGGATGAAGCCCGTAAAGGATGAGCTCCCGGCCATCCCCTTTCCGGTGCACCCGCCTATAGAAGGGGAGCATAGTCCAAGACCTCCTCCCCCACCTGGAAGCGGTAAGGGCCAAGCTGCTTCACCGCCCGGTCCCGGCTTAGGAAGCCAGAAGCCTTTCCCCTTCCTCCGGGGTAAGCCAGGAGGGAGGGTCAGAGGTGGCCTTGAAGCCGGCGATCTCCCCCATGGCCTCCTGCAAGCGCATCTCCTCAGGAGATAACAGCGAGAAACGACTCCGGAAGAAGGCCACGTCCGGGTCCACCTGGACGTTTTCCCGAAGCCAAAGCCGGTGCAAGGTGGCGCGCAAGGCGTTCCTTAGCCCCGGGCCCGTGGGGTCCTGTAGCCAGAAGGAGCGGTCCTCGTTGTCCCAGTAGGGGGCGGCATCCGGGCCCACCCTGAGGCCGTCGGCAAGCCCCAAGGAGGCCAGGATGGGGGCGCCGCAGAAGAGGAGGTAGGACTCCCCTGCCGCCTCCCGGATCCGCTCCATGGCCTTACGGTACCGCACCTCCCCCTCCGCCCCGGGAAGGGCGGCAGCGTAGAGGAAGTCCAGCTTCAGGTACTCGTACCCCCATTCCCGCACCTTGCGCACCAGACCGGCCACGTAGTCCAGAACCTCCTCGTTCCCGGAGTCCAGGGCGTAAAGGGGCTTCCCCCAGTTGAAGCCAGCGGGGATAGGCCTCCCTTCCCCATCCCTCAGGATCCACTCGGGATGGGCGTGCCACAGGGGGCCATCCGCCGTCACCAAAAAGGGAGCCAGCCATAGCCCGGCCCTGAGGCCTTTTTCCCGGATCCTTTCCGCCAAAAAGGCCATCCCCCGGGGAAAGGCTTCCCCTGCCTCCCAGTCCCCCAGGGCCCGCTGCCAGCCGTCGTCCACCTGGAAAACCTCAAAGGGAAGCCCAGCCACCTCCTCCAGGGTGGAAAGGAGCAGGGCCTCATGGATCCGGTTATAGAAGCTATACCAGGAGCACCAGACCCTGGGGGGCCTACCGGCAAGGCGGCGGGGAAGGTGCCGGGCGTAAGCGGCAAACACCTCCTCTTCCGGCCCGTAGGCCAAAAACCAGCGCCCCTCCCCCGAGGCGTACCGCCCCAAAAGCAACCCCTCCCGCCCCAGGACCCGCGCCCCCAAATCCAGGGCCCCAAGAAGGAGGACCTGCCCTTCGGGAAAACGCAAGGCCCCAAGGCCGCTACCCCACCAGGCCTTCCCCCAGTCCGCGACCTCCAGAAGGAAGGGGTCATCCGCCTGAGGGCGGCGCTCCTTGGGGAAAAGGGGCTTGGGGGGCTCCCTTAGGTCCACCCAAGCGGCCAGGCTCCAGCTCTGCCACCCGTGGCGGAAAAACCGGGCCTCCCCCAGAGGGGGAAAAACCCGCACCTCCCTTCCCCTTAGGAGGTGCCCTCCTGAAACCGGTTCCGAGGAAGTTGCCATGACCGCCACCTCGAGGGAACTTCCCCGAGAAGGATCCAAAAACGCTACCCGCATGGCCCAGCCCTCCTTGGGAGCTGCTTGCCGCCCCCGGCATTCTACCCCTTGGCCCCGTAGGGAAACCGCAAGGCCAGCCCCAAGGCCAAAAGGGTCGCCACGAAGGGAGCACCGCCATAAGGAAGCGGAAGGCAGCCCCCGGGTTTGGCCCCGGGGCCTCCCCGCTCACGTACCCGAAAAGAGGGGTGAGGAGGGCAAAGGAAAGGGCCTGAAGGGGCCCAGAAAGCCGGTTGATGAACCCGTAGACGCTATAGTAAACCCCTTCCCGCCTTCTTCCCGTAAGCTGGGCGTCCCGATCGATCACCTCCGCTAGAAGGACATCCCCCAGCACCAACACCCCGCCAAACCCCACCCCGATGAGCACCCCCACGGGCAGAGCCTGCAGGAGGCCTCGAGGCCAGAGGAGGAGAAAGGCCCCCAGGGCTAAGAGGAGGATGGCGAGAAGCCAAGCCCCCTTGGGGCCCAAAACCCCTGCCAGCCGGGCCCAGAGGAAGACCGAGGGCAGGGCCGCCAGGAGCACCGAGGCGAAGAGCAGGGAGGTGGCCTCGGGCCCAAGGCCCAGGGCGTACTTGGCGTAAAAGGGCATGGCCGCCCCAAAAAGCCCCACCGCGAAGAGGAGGAGCAAGGCGGCCAGGGAGTAGAGCCAAAAGGCCCGGTCCCCCAGGGTGTAGCGGAAGGCGGGGATGAAGGAAAGGGGCTTGGCCAGTTGCGCCTTAGGGTCTTCCCGGATGGCCAGGAGGAAGAGGAGGACCAACACCCCTCCGATGGCCCCATAGAGGAGGGCCATGCCGGAAAAGCCGATGGCGGTGTAGACCAAGGGGGTCAGGGCGATGCTTACCGCCAGGCCCAGGAAGTAAAACCCCTGGCGCCAGGCGTTGGCCCGGGCCCGCTCCCCCTGGCCCTTAAAAAGCTCGGGGAAGAGGGCAGCGTGGTTGACCCAGGTGAGAGCGGCAAAGGTTTCAAAGAAGAGGATGGCTCCCAGGCAATACCAGAAGAGGGCGGGCCCCTGAAGGAAGGGCCCAGGGACGTTGAAGGTGAGGTAGAAGGCCAAGAGCAACAAGGGAAGCCCCAGGAAAAGCCAAGGCCGCCTCCGGCCCCAGGGGGTCTTGGTGCGGTCGGAGAGGTAGCCGAAAAGGGGATCGTTCACCGCATCCCACACGGAAAAGACCAGGCGGGCTAGGGCGAAGGCGCTGGCGGCCAGGCCCTGATGGTCCAGGTAGTAGAAGGCCAAGTAGGTGCCAAAGGTCTGGCCCGGCAAGGTTAGGCCCAGAGCACCCAGGCATAGGCGATGCGGGCCGGGATCACCAGGCCACCCCCAGGGGCAGGATGGGCTCCAGGTACTCCACCTCGAGGACATGGCGGGACCAGAGCCTCTCCCCCTCGTAAGCCTCCCCCACCAGACGGTAGGCACCAGGGGGAAGCCGCCTCAAGGCCTCCTGGAGGGGAAGGTAGCGGGCCTGGACCTCGAGGGGGCTTTCCCAAAGCTCCCCCAGGCTGAAGAACCGCCGGGCCTCCCCGGGGGCCAGGGCCACCTCCTCCTCGTAAAGGGGAAGGCTGGTAGGACCCTCCAAGAAAAGGCGCACCTTAAGCCTCAGGGGCCGGTCCAGGTCGCTGATGAGCCAGGCCTCCATGAGGGGAGGGCCTCCCACCTCCACCCGCTCCCGGTAGGGGACCAGGGAGAGGAGGACGGGGCTACTGGCCTCCTTGAGGGCGAAGTAGCCCCTTTTGGGCACCCTTTCCACGTCCACCACCGCCCAGGTGATCCCCTCCCAGGCTCCACAAACATGAACTGGAAGTAGCCCACCACCTTCCCCTTGGCCCTCCGGTAGGCGTGGATGGCGAACTCCAGAAGCCTTGCCTGGTAGGTCTGGGAGCGTTCCACAAACTCCTCCAGACTCTCCCCCACCTCCACCCCGGCCACCCGGAAGGTCTCGTGGGGCTGGAAGCTGTGGTAGGCCCAGACCTCCCACCGGGGGGGCCAGGCGGCCTCCCCCAGGACCCGCCTTAGAAGCTCCGCCCGGGGCAGGGCCTGGGCCCCGAACTCCGAGGGAAGGGGGGTCCCGGGGAGGGCGAGGAAGTCCCGATAATGCCCCCAGTACCAGCCGGGGTAGGGGTGCTCGCGGAAGTCCGAGGCCTCCTTAGCGGGCCGGGTGGGGTCGGCCGCCCTTAGCTTTGCCGCCAGGAGGGGACCCAGGGCGTGGCGGTTGTGGGTGGGCTCGTTCTGGGCGCACCAGAGGTAGATGGAGGGATGGGTCCCAAGAAGCTCCACCATGGCCTTCGCCTGGCGCAGGGCCTCCCCGGCGAAGGCCTCGTCCGGGGCGTACCCCCACTGCAGGGGGAAGTCCTGCCAGACCAAGATCCCCTCCTCGTCGCAGGCCCGGTAGAAGGCCGGGTGGGTCACGTGGGCGTGGACCCGTACGGCGTTGAGGCCCGCCTCCTTGAGGAGGGCCACGTCCTTCTGCGCCAGGGTCTCGGTATAGCCCGCAAGCCACTGGGTGGGGATGACGTTGGTGCCCCGGAGGAAAAGCCTCTTGCCGTTTAGAAGAAGCCAGCCTTCCCCGTCCAGCTCCACGGTGCGGAAGCCCAGGGGAACCGCAAACCTCGCCCCCAAAAGCCCCGCCTCCAGGCGGAAAAGGTGGGGGAACCCCCGCTCCCACACCTCCCACAGGGGCATCTCCGGCAGGTCCCAGACCCCTTCTTGCCAGGCGCGCCCCGCCCCACCCCCCAGGACCAGCCTTTTCTCCAGGGCCTCCCCAGGAAAGTTCTCGGGGAGGATCCTGAGGACCACCTCCTCCCGAAAGGCCTTAGGCATCCAGGAGGAGGCGCACCCATAGCCGCCAACCCCCGGGCCGGGGAAGGAGGCGGTAGGTAAGGCCCAAAAGGGCCACCTCCTCCCACGTCCACACCTCCA
>BBBL01000178.1 GCA_001311545.1 Thermus kawarayensis JCM 12314
CCCGACGTGGTGGTGGCGGGGAGGAAGGCGAGGCTTCTGGACGGCCACCTGGCGCCTGGGGGTGGCGGCGGGGGACCACGCCGTTTTGCTCTGGCCCCTCCTCGTGGGCATGGCCAAGGCCAAGTACCACCTTCTCCTGAACGAGCCCCTTTCGGGGGAGGAGGCGGAGCGCCTGGGCCTCGTGGCCCTGGCGGTGGAGGACGAGAAGGTCTACGAGAAGGCCCTCGAGGTGGCCGAGAGGCTGGCCCAAGGCCCCAAGGAGGCCTTAAGCCACACCAAGCACGCCCTCAACCACTGGTACCGGAGTTTCCTGCCCCACTTTGAGCTCTCCTTGGCCCTGGAGTTTCTGGGCTTCTCCGGGAAGGAGCTGGAAGAAGGCCTAAGGGCCCTAAAGGAAAAGCGCCCGCCCCAGTTTCCATGAAGGTACTCCGCCTGCAAGCCTTTCTCGCCCGGGCCGGGGTGGCGAGCCGCCGCAAGGCGGAGAAACTCATCCGGCTGGGACTCGTGCGGGTAAACGGGGAGGTGGCCTCCCTGGGGCAGAAGGTGGGGCGGGAGGACGTGGTGGAGGTGGAGGGGCGGAGGATCCCCTGGCCCGAGGAGCGGGTGGTCCTCGCCCTCCACAAGCCCAGGGGCTACACCACCACCCGCTCCGACCCCCACGCCCAAAGGACGGTCTTTGAGCTCCTCCCGGAGATCCCCGGCCTCCACCCCGTGGGCCGCCTGGACCGGGACTCGGAGGGGCTTCTCCTCTTCACCAACGATGGCGAGCTTACCCTCCGCCTCACCCACCCCCGGTACGGGGTGCGGAAGGTCTACCGGGTCTGGACGGAAAAGGGCACCCTTCCCCCGGAGGTCTGCCGGAGGCTCGTAAGGGGCGTGGAGCTGGAGGACGGGCCGGCGCGGGCCCTGGCCTGCCGCCCGGCCCCCGGAGGGGCGGTGCTCATCCTGGCGGAGGGGAGGAAGCGGGAGGTGCGGCGGATGCTTAAGGCGGTGGGCTACCCGGTGCGGCGCCTCCTCAGGCTCCAGGTGGGCCCCATCCGCCTGGGAAACCTCCCCCCGGGGAAGTGGCGGAGGCTTTCCGAGGAGGAGGTGCGGGCTTTTGGACGGGTAGAATGAAGGGCATGTTCACCGCGGGGAACGGACCCGTGCAGATCAGCGCCGAGGCCATTCAAAAACGGGTGGGGGAACTGGGAAGGGAGATCGCCCGGGACTACCGGGGGAAGACCCCCCACCTCATCTGCGTCCTGAACGGGGCCTTCATCTTCATGGCCGACCTGGTGCGGGCCATCCCTTTGCCCCTCACCCTGGACTTCATCGCCATCAGCTCCTACGGGAACGCCTTCAAGACGAGCGGGGAGGTGGAGCTTCTGAAGGACCTCCGCCTTCCCATCCACGGCCGGGACGTGATCGTGGTGGAGGACATCGTGGACACGGGCCTCACCCTCTCCTACCTCCTGGACTACCTCGAGGCCCGGAAGCCCGCCTCCGTCCGCGTGGCCGCTCTCCTCTCCAAGCCCAGCCGCCGCCAGGTGGAGGTCCCCATCCACTACCTGGGCTTTGAGATTGAGGACGCCTACGTCTACGGCTACGGTCTGGACCGGGCCCAGTTTGACCGCAACCTGCCTTCATCACCTCCATCCGTCCGGAGGAAGAATGAGGTACCTGGACTTCCTCACCGCCCTCTTCGCCACGGTGCTCTTGGTTTCCAACGTGGCCTCCACCAAACTCGTGGTCCTCGGGCCCTTCACCTTTGACGGGGGCACCCTCCTCTTCCCCCTGGCCTACATCTTCGGGGACGTCCTCACCGAGGTCTACGGCTACCGGAGGAGCCGAAGGGTCATCTGGATCGGCTTCCTCGCCCTCCTCCTCGCCACCCTCACCTTCCAGGCCGTGGCCCACCTCCCCACCCCGCCCGAGGAGGAAAGCCGGCGCTTTGGCGAGGCCTTCGGCCTCCTCCTGGGCCTCACCCCGAGGATCGTCCTGGGAAGCCTCCTCGCCTACTTCCTCGGGGAGTTCGCCAACGCCTACGTCCTGGCCAAGCTCAAGGTGCGCACGGAAGGGCGCTTCTTCTGGCTCAGGGCCTTAGCTCCACCCTGGTGGGGCAGGGGCTGGACACGGGGGTCTTCCTCCTGGTGGCCTTCTACGGGGTCTTCCCCGGCGAGGTCCTCCTCGCCGTCTTCCTTTCCAACTACGTCTTCAAGGTGGGGGTGGAGGCGGCCATGCTCCCCCTCACCTACGCCGTGGTGGGCTTCCTCAAGCGGGCCGAGGGCCTGGACGTCTACGACCGGGACACGGACTTCAACCCCTTCCGCCTGGCATGAACCCCAGGGACGAGGTTCGGCCATGGCCCTTTGGGAGGAAGAAGCGTAAGCTTTAAGGGAATGCCGGGGATCGCCATCATCGGAGCGCAGTGGGGGGACGAGGGCAAGGGCAAGGTGGTGGACGTCCTGGCCCGGGAGGCCGACTACGTGGTCCGCTACCAGGGCGGGGCCAACGCCGGGCACACCGTGGTGGCCGAGGGGAAGGTCTTCAAGCTCAACCTCCTCCTCCGGGGTCATCCACCCCCACGCGGTGAATGTGCTGGGAGACGGGATGGTCATTGACCCCTTCCGCTTCCAGGAGGAGGTGGAAAACCTGCGGAAGGAGGGGTTCCATCCCAAGGTCCTGGTCTCGGAGAGGGCCCACCTGGTCCTCCCTCACCACAAGCACGTGGAAAGCCGCCACAACTTCGTGGGCACCACGGGCCGGGGCATTGGCCCCGCCTACTCCGACCGGGCGAGAAGGGTGGGGATCCGGGCCGGGGACCTCCTGGACGGGGAGGTGCTGAGGGAGAGGGTGCGCCGCCTCCTCCTGGAAAAGCCCAACTCCACCCGGGAGGCGGGCTGGGACACGGAGGAGAAGGCCCTGGCCGACCTGCACCGCATGCGGGAGATCCTAAGCCCCTACGTGGCCGACACCGGGGCCATCCTCCGGGAGGCCTGGCGCAAGGGGAAGCGCCTCCTCTTTGAAGGGGCCCAGGCCACCCTCCTGGACCTGAACTACGGCACCTACCCTACGTCACCAGCTCCCACCCCACGGTGGGGGGAATCCTGGTGGGGACGGGTCTTTCCCACAAGGCCATCACCAAGGTCTACGGGGTGGCCAAGGCCTACGCCACCAGGGTGGGGGAGGGCCCCTTCCCCACAGAGCTCCGGGGGGAACTCGCCCACCACCTACGGGAAAAGGGGGGCGAGTACGGCACCACCACGGGAAGGCCCCGCAGGGTGGGCTGGCTGGACCTGGTGGCCCTAAAGTACGCCTGCGAGGTGAACGGCTTTGACGGCCTCATCCTCACCAAGCTGGACGTGCTCTCCGGGCTGGAAAGGGTGAGGGTGGCCGTGGAGTACCTGGATGGGGCCCGGCCCGGGGAGGCGCGCCCCGAGGCGGTGCGCTACCTGGAGCTTCCAGGCTGGGGCGACCTCTCCCACGTGAAGCGCCGGGAGGACCTCCCCCAAAGCCTCCTCCGCTACCTGGAGCTCGTGGAGGAGCACACCGGGGTCCCCGTGGTCCTCTTCTCCACCAGCCCCAGGCGGGAGGACACCTTCGGGGCGGTGAGCTGGGTGTAAGGCACCCCATGCTGGCTTGGGCCAGCGTGGAGGCCCCGGTAAAAGGTCCCTAGGCAGGCTTTCCAAGAAGGGTGTGGGCGCCGAAGGCGCGCCCTCGTATACTGGAGCCATGCCCCGGAGCGCCCCCTTGCGCCGGGCCACCTTTGAAGAGTTTCTGGCCTTGGAGGCCACCTCCTCCGAACGCCATGAGTTCGTGGAGGGGCTGGTCTTCGCCATGGCCGGGGGAACGGACATCCACAACCGCCTGGTGGCCCGCCTGCTCCTCAAGCTTCTTCCCAAGGCCGAGGAAAGGGGATGCGAGGCCTTCGCCGAAGGCATGCTCCTCAAGGTGGGAGAGGCCGCCTACTATCCCGATCTTTTCGTCACCTGCGAGGAATCCCTGGACGGGGCTCACTTCAAGGAGACCGCTTGCCTGGTGGTGGAGGTCCTCTCCCCGGGCACGGAGGCCATAGACCGCGGGGAAAAGCTCCTTCGCTACCGGGAGCTTCCCGGCCTCCAGGCTACGTGCTCGTGGCCCAGGAGCCAGGCGGTTGGAGATCTACCGCCGCCTGCCCGACGGAAGCTGGCGCTATGAGGTGGTGGAGAAGGGACAGGTGGAGCTCCCCTGCGTGGGAGCGGTCCTGGACCTGGACGAGCTCTACCGCGGACTTCCCCTGGGACCTAGGCCCTGAGGAAGGCCACGTAGCGCTCCAGGAGGAGGTAGGCCTCCCCGGAGGCCAGGACTTCCCAGGCCAGGGCCACCCCCTCCTTTAGGGAGGGGGTCTTGCCCGCGGCGTAGAACCCGGCCCCCGCGGCCAGGGCCACGGCCTCGGCCAGGGGGCCTTTCTCCTCCCCCTTGAGGAGGCG
>BBBL01000179.1 GCA_001311545.1 Thermus kawarayensis JCM 12314
CCCACGCCGAGGCCCTCGCCGTGCTGGACCGCTTCGGCCTCGCCTTCCCTGGGGCCCGGGCCGTCCTCCAGCAGGGGGTGGAAGGGCGCCTCCCCGAGACCCTAAAGCCCCAAGACCCCGCCCTAAGGCGCCTCACCTGGCGCCTCGTGGGCACGAACCTCCACCTCCTCCGGGCGGCGCAAAGGTTCTTGCGGGCCCAGGGCTTCCGGGCGGCGGTCCTCTCCCACCGCCTCGGGGGGGAGGCCAGGGCCCTCGCCCGCTTCCACGCCGAGCTCATAGGGGCCATCCGGGCCCACGGGGTGCCCTTCAGAAAGCCCCTCTTCCTCCTCTCCGGAGGGGAGGCCCAGGTGCGGGTCCTGGGCAAGGGAAAGGGGGGGCGGAACCTGGAGTTTTTGCTCGCCCTCTACGCCCACCTCGAGGCCCCCCTTTACGCCCTCGCCGCCGACTCCGACGGCCTGGACGGCCCTAGCGGCGCCGCCGGGGCCCTCCTCACCCCGGCGGTGTGGGAAAAGGGCCTGGACCCCAGGCCCTTCCTGGAGGAAAACGACAGCCTCGGCTTCTTCCAGGAGGCGGGAACCCTTCTTAGGACCGGCCCCACGGGGACCAACCTCAACGATTTCCGGCTCATCTTTGTAGACTGAGGAAGTGGAGTACCCGGAGCTTGCCCCGGTCCTCGAGGCCATCCTCAAGACCGTCCCGGCGCAAAAGGTCATCCTCTTCGGCAGCCGGGCGCGGGGGGAAGCTCGCCCAGAAAGCGACTACGACCTCCTCGTGGTGGTGCCTCCCGAGTACAAGACCATGCGGGTGTGGAAGGACCTCTACCTGGCGGCGAGCAAGGCCAAACGGGGCTTCAGCCTGGACCTCCTTTTGGCCACCGCGGAGGATCTGGAAAAGTACCGGGAAGCCTGGACCACCCTTTACCCCAAGGTCCTGAGGGAAGGCCGGGTGCTCTATGCCGCGTGAAGCCACAGATCCCCTGGCTTGGCTCGTCCGGGCCAAGAGCAACCTGGCCCGGGCCCGCCTTGGGCAGGTAAGCCCCGAGGTCGTTTGGGAGGAACCTTGTTTTGATGCCCAGCAAGCCGCAGAAAAGGCCCTCAAAGCCTCCTGGTCGCCTTAGACATACCTTTTCCCAAGACCCACGACCTGGAAAGGCTTTTGGAGCTGATCCGCCCCCACCTCCCCGTGCCTCTGGAGCTGGAAGCCCTTGCCCGGCTTAACCCCTTTGCCGTCGCCAGCCGCTACCCCGGGGACCTCCCGGAAGCCACGGAGGAGGACTGGAGGGAAGCCCTCGCGCTTGCGGAGCGGACCGTGGCCTGGGCGGAGGAGGTCTTAAAAAGCGGCCGTGGCTAGCCTCTACGTCCACGTTCCCTTCTGCCCCACCCTCTGCCCCTACTGCGACTTCCACGTGGTCCGGCGGGGGCCGGGGTGGGTGGAGGCTTACCTAAGGCGCCTGGAGGAAGAGGCCAAGGCCCTTTACCAGGCTTCCCCGAGCCTCTGGAAACCCTCTACCTGGGCGGGGGTACCCCGAGTTACCTAAAGGACCGGGAACTGGTGGCCCTCTTCCAGAGCCTCCCCTGGAGGCTCGCCGAGGGGGCCGAGGTGACCCTCGAGGCCAACCCCGGGACCCTCTCCCCTGGCCGCCTAAAGCTCCTCAAGGACCTGGGGGTGAACCGCCTCTCCCTGGGGGTGCAGAGCTTCCAGGAGCCGTCCTCAAGTTCCTGGGGCGGGCCCACGGGAGGAAGGGGGCGCTGAGGGCGGTGGAGATGGCCCTGGAGGCGGGCTTTCGCCTCTCCCTTGACCTCATCCTGGGCCTCCCCATGCAGGAGGTGGAAGAGGACCTGAAGGAGGCGGCCCGCCTCGGGGTGGGGCACGTCTCCGCCTACACCCTCCAGGTGGAGAAGGGCACCCCCTTCGCCCTCCTGGGCCTAAAGGAAGACTCCGAGCGGGAGGCCTGGGCCATGGAGCGGGCGGAGGAGGTGCTGGGGGAAGCCGGGCTATTCCGCTACGAGGTCTCCAACTTCGCCAGGGAAGGGGAGGAGGCCCGGCACAACCTGGTCTACTGGCGGGCGGGCTTCTGGCTCGCCCTGGGTCCCGCGGCCACCGGGCAGTACCCGGGGGAAGGAACTTTTTACGCCCTAAGGCGCACGGGCCCGCCCCTCCCCCGCTGGCTCCTCGGGGAGGCCCCGAAGGAGGAGGCCATTTCCCCGCTGGAACACGCCAAGGAAAGCCTCATGCTGGGGCTAAGGCTTAGGGAAGGGGTGGACGTGGCCGAGGTGGAGGGAAGAACGGGGCTTCCCCTCTGGCCCCTCCTTCAGGGAAAGGCCCGGGAGCTCGCGGCGGAGGGCCTCCTTGCGGTGGAGGCAAAGCGCCTAAGGCCCACCCCCAGGGCCTTTCCCCTCCTCCACCGGGTGGTCCTGGCCCTCTGGGAGGCGCTTTGGGGTTAGGCGAAGGCCAGGGCCTCCCGGGCCCGGTCGGCCAGGGCGAAGAAGCGCTCCTTGGTGAGGGGGATTTTCCCGGTCACCAGGCCCTTCCCCGGCTCGTGGTGGGCGTGGAGGTGGATGTGGGCCCGGGGCAGGCGGAGGCCGATGCGCTTGAGCTTGGCGTGCCTCGGGGAAACGTCCGCCAGGAGGAAGGGCTCCCCGAGCCCGTCGGACAAGGAGGCGGTCATGATGGTGGTGGGGAGGTGGTAAGGGCGCTCCATGCGGTAGATGAAGTCGGGGAAGTCCGCCTCCTTCTCAAAGCGCACGCCCTTCTCCTCGGCGTACTCCCGCATCCAGGAGAGGAGCTCCACCCAGGCCTCGTAGAGTTCGCGCTCGGAAGACGCGCTCATGGCCTGAGTATACCCAAAGGCCGCGAGGGGGCTCAGTAAAGAAACTCCCGGATGTCGTACCGGCCGGCCCTCAGGCCCAAGGCCCTGAGGGCCCGCATCCAGGTTTTTAACTCCCCCTCGAGGTCCTGCAGGGGCGCAAGGCCCAGGCGGGCGTAAGGGGTGTGGGGGTCCTCCTGGAAGGGGGAAAGGTAGACCAGGTCCTCCGGGCCCAAGGGAAGCTGGGAGAGAAGGGCGAGGCTTTCCCGGAAGTGGGCCTCCTGAAAGGCTTTTCCCCCTGCCCCCACCATGAGGATCACCCCCAGGGAAAGCCCGGCCGCCTTCAGGGTCCGCACCAGGGGAAGGGCCTCCTTGGGGTGGCCGGGCTTCCGGAGGAGGGCGAGGAGGGGAGGGTGGCCCGTCTCCAGACCGAGGTAGACCCGCCTAAGCCCCAGGAGGCGAAGCCTCCTCCACCAGGAGGCCTCCTTCTTGAGCCCGGTGAAGAGGTCCAGGAAGCCCAAGACGGGCTCCCCGGGAAAGGCCCGGCCCACCTCCTCCAAGAGGGGGAGGAGGGGCTCGGCCAGGGCCAGGGCGTTCCCGTCGGCCAGGAAGACCCCCCGCCTGAGAAGCCTCCCCTGCCCCAGGAGGGACAAGACGGCTGGATGTGCTCCCGGAAGGCCTCGGGGGTGCGCTTCTGGAAGGGGCGGTCCTGGTAGAAGCTGCAGAAGGCGCAACGGTTCCAGGTGCATCCGGTGGTGGCCTGGAGGACCACGGAGAGGTAGGCGTCGGGCGGAAGGATGCTAATGGGCCAGGGGTAGGCCTCCCGGTAGCCGGGAGTCCAGGAGGCTTTCCGGGGTCCAGCGGAGGACCTCCCGCCGCCTCTTTGCATCCTTCAGGTGGGCCTCGGCCAGGGCCAGGACCTCCCGGTAGACCTCCAGGGCCTCTTCCCGGGAAAGCCGCTTCCTTCTCCGTTCCCCCTCCCGCTTCCGCAGGTGAAGGCTTCCGTCCAGGGCGCGCTTGAAGGTCTCCCCCCGGCGGAAGTAGTGGTAGGGGCGGCCCTCCCGGTCAAAGGAAAGTACCCGGTCCCCCAGGGAGAGGAGGGTGGCCTCGGGGCGCAGGAGCTCCACAAGGCTAGAATAAGCCCGTGGCCGTGGCCGCCTTGAAGGGCCTCCTTCCCCCGAAGCTTCGCCCGCCTCACCCCTCTGGGGGGGTTTGAGGCCCGGGTCTACACCGACGGGGAGCGGGTCTACAAGGTCTACCGGAAGGAGGAGGCCCACCTGGCGGCCCTCGAGGCCAAGAGGATGGCCCGGGCCGGCCTGGGAAGCTTCGTCCTGGGGGTGGCGGAGGTGGAGGGCCAAGGCGTCCTCATCACCCGCCGCTTCCCCGGGAAGCCCTTCGCCCCGGAGGCCTTCTCCCAAAAGACCCTCGCCGCCCTCTCCCACCTTTTCCTCGCCCTCCACCGCCTGCCGGAGCCGGGATACGTCTCCGAGGAGGAACTTCTCGCCCGGCTCTCGGCCTTCGCCCAAAGCCTCGAGGGGGTGCCCGAGGCCTTGGACCTGGTCCGGGCCCTGAGGCGGGAGGCTGGCCCTGGCCGC
>BBBL01000180.1 GCA_001311545.1 Thermus kawarayensis JCM 12314
CCAGGGCCAGGCCTGGCGGGGAGGAAGCGGCCCTTCTGCACCTTCCCCAGGTAGAGGCCGGGGGCGGGGGCCTTGAGGCCCAAGAGGGCAGGAAGTTCTTCGGGAAGGAGGTAGAGGTGGCCCGCCCGTTCCAGGACAGGCCCCTCCAAAAAAAAGCCCCGCCTCCTCCAGGAAGGCCCTTAGGACCCTCCCCGCTTCCGGGGAAAGGGGGGAAGGGCGCTCCAGGCGCGGCGTGCTCCAGGCCCCCCCCTCCTTGCGGAAGCGGGCGAGGAAGTGCCCCTCCCCCTCGAGGCGGTGGGGCCAGAGCCTCGCGGTCTTCCAAAGCTCCCCGTTCCCCTCCCCCACTCCGACACCCCCGGGGCGAAAAGGGGGTGGAGGCGGGCGTCCTCCAGGCGGAACTCCGGGTGCTCCCTGAGGAAATGGGCCACCACCCCCTCGTTCTCCTCGGGGGCGAAGGTGCAGGTGGAGTAGACCAGGACCCCCCCAGGGCCCACCAGCCTCGAGGCCTGGGCGAGGAGGCCCTTCTGCACCTCGGCCATCCTCCTGGGAACCGAGGGCCCCCAGTGGCGCACGGCCTCCTTGTCCTTGCGGAACATCCCCTCTCCGGAGCAGGGGGCGTCCAGGAGGACCCGGTGGAAGTAGGCCCCGAAGGCCTCGGCCAAGGCCCTAGGGGGAGCCTGGGTCACGGCAAGCCCCGCCCCCCAGCGCTCCACGTTCTCCAAGAGACCCCTGATGCGCTTGCCGTCCACCTCGTTGGCCAGGAGGAGGCCCCTTCCCCCCATGCGGGCGGCCAGGTGGGTGGTCTTGCCCCCCGGGGCCGCCGCCAGGTCCAAGACCCGCTCCCCGGGCCTAGGGTCCAAAAGCACCCCCACCGCCTGGGCGCTGGGCTCCTGGATGTAGTAGAGCCCGGCATAAAAAAAAGGGGTGAGGGCCAGGCCGGGCTTCCTCAGGGTAGTAAAACCCTTCCTCGCACCAGGGGATGGGCGTGAGGGGCCAGGGAGCGATTTTCGCGAAGCCTCGGGGGAAAGCTTCAGGGTGTTCACCCGTAGGCCATACGCGCGCCTTCCCTCCGTGAGGGCCCTCAGGAAGGCGGGGAACTCCTCCCCGAGGAGCTCGGCCATGCGGGAGAGAAAGGCCTTGGGCAGCACCCGAGTACCCTAGCACGGGAAGCCCGAAGGGCTCAAGGGATACCATGCCCATGATCGTCGCCCTGGGGGCCGACCTGGTGGAGATCGCCCGCGTGGAAAGGCTCCTTTTCCGGCACGGGGAAAAGGCCCTAAGGCGGCTTTTCCACGAGGAAGAGGTGGCCTATGCCCTGGCCCGCAAAAACCCCTTCCCAAGCCTCGCCGCCCGCCTGGCCGCCAAGGAGGCTTTTCAAAAGTGCTGGCCCGATCCCATTTCTTGGAAAGCGGTCTGGGTAGGCATGGAGGGGAAGAGGCCCGTCCTGCGCTTCGCCCCCTCGCTGGAAGGGGTGATGCGAGGCCAAAACCTCGTGGCTCACCTCTCCCTAAGCCACGAGCGGACCCACGCCCTGGCGGTGGTGGTCCTGGTCAGGGAACCAGGCGGAGAATGAGGAGGTAGCGGTACACCTCCCCCCGTCCCGCGGCCAAGGCCCCCATCACCATGTTCCAAAGGACCAACCCCACCAAGGCGATCCCCAAGGGCACGACCAAGACTAGGCCCACCACGGTGATCGCCAGGAGAAAGAGGGCCAGCCCGTAAAGGTATAGCTGATCTGGCCGTTCAGGGATTCCTTAGCGTGATCCTGTACGAAGGCGCTTTTGGGACCCCAAAGGAGGATAGCCAAGGGAAGAAGGATCTGGCCGATGAGCAAAAAGTAACCCACCAGGGGAGCCAGGTGGGCCACCGCGGCCCAGGTGCGGTCCGCCTCGGATACCGGCGTGGGCTGTTCCATGAAAGCAGTTTACTCTAAAAGGAGAAGGGGCCTTATTCCGAAGTCTTCCCCGCTCCAGAGGGGCGGGGCGTGAGGGAGCCCTCAGGTCCCCTCCTCCCGGATGCGGATGGGCCCCTGCTTCTCCGGCCTGAGCCCCCGCTTGTCCCGGTAAAAGGCGCGGATGGCGGCGAAATCCTTAAGGAGGTCCCCCGTGGGGTAAAGGTAGCCCCCGATGCCCACCTCCTTGCGGGGGAAGTCCACATAACCCAGGGCGATGGGCACCCCCGCCTCGAGGGCCATGTAGTAAAAGCCCGTGCGCCAGTAGGGGGCCCTGCCCCGGGTGCCCTCAGGGGTGACGAGGATGGCCACCTCCCGCTCCCGGAGAATCCGCGCCGCCTGGTCCACCAGGTTGTTCCGCCGGGAGCGGTCCACGGGGATGCCCCCCAGGACCCGCATGAGGAAGCCCAAGGGGGGCTTAAAGAGCTCCTTTTTGCCCAGCCACCGGGCGGGGATGCCCGCCCCCCACAGGGCCAGAATCCCCACCACGAAGTCCCAGTTGGAGGTGTGGGGCGCCCCGATGAGGACGTACCGCTTGCTGGGAGGAGGCTCCACCTTCAAGGTCCAGCCGAAGAGGCGAAGCAGAAAGAGGGCAAGCCGCCGCATGCCCCGAGAGTATACCCGGCGTGCTATACTGAAAACCAGTGCGGGCGGGGGCCTCCCCGCCCCTTTTTGTGGGGTCAAGATGCATAAGGTCGTGATCGTGGGAAGGCCCAACGTGGGCAAGTCTAGCCTGTTCAACCGCCTCCTGAAAAAAAAGGAGCGCGGTGGTGGCCGATGTGCCCGGGGTCACCCGGGACCTCAAGGAGGGGGTGGTGGAAACCGACCGGGGCCGCTTCCTCCTGGTGGACACCGGGGGCTTTGGTCGGGGGATAAGTGGGAGAGGAAGATCCAGGAGAAGGTGGACCAGGCCCTGGAGGACGCGGAACTGGTCCTCTTCGCCGTGGACGGGAGGGCGGAGCTCACCCCGGCGGACCTCGAGGTGGCCGAGCACCTGCGCAAGAAGGGCAAGCCCGTGATCCTGGTGGCCACCAAGGTGGACGACCCCAAGCACGAGCACTACCTGGGCCCCCTTTACGCCTTAGGCTTCGGCGACCCCATCCCCACCTCCAGCGAGCACGCAAGGGGATTGGAGGAGCTCCTCGAGGCCATCTGGGAGAAGCTCCCCGTCCGGCAGATCGAGACCGAGCCGAAGTGGTGGGCATACGGCTCGCCATCGTGGGCCGGCCCAACGCCGGGAAGTCCAGCCTCCTAAACGCATCCTGGGGGAGGAGAGGGTCATCGTATCCGAGGAAGCCGGCACCACCCGGGACGCCATTGACGTGGAGTTCTTCTTTGGGGGCCAGCGCTTCGTCCTGGTAGACACCGCCGGGATCCGCAAGCGCCCGGAAAGCCTGGTGGAGGAGCTGGCCATCAAGCGGAGCTTCCGGGCCATAGAGGAGGCGGACGTGGTCCTCCTGGTGGTGGACCCCTTCCAGGCGGGGGACCGGGAGCTGAAGCTGGCCAACCACGCCTTGGCGCAGGGCAAACCCGTCCTCCTGGTGGTGACCAAGTGGGACTTGGTGGCCAAGGAGGAGGCCCCTAGGGTGCGCCGGGAACTCCGGGGAAGGCTCGCCCACCTGGAGCACCTCCCTTGGGTGTACACCTCGGCCTTCACCAAGCAGAACCTGGACAAGGTCTTCCGCGAGGCGGTGCGCCTCTACGAGCTCAACCACACCCGCATCCCCACCTCGGAACTCAACCGCTGGCTAGCGGTGTGGACCAGCCGGGTCCAGATGCCCAACTTCAAGGGCAAGCCCCTGAAGATCCTCTACGCCACCCAGCCCGAGGTGGCCCCGCCCACCTTCGTCTTCTTCGTGAACCACCCGGAGTTCGTCACCCGAGCTTTTGAGAACTATCTCAAAAACCGCATCGGGGAGGACCTGGGCCTGAGGGAGGTCCCCTTCCGCCTGGTCTTCCGGGGCAGGCGGGAGGAGGCCTAAGTAGTGGGGGCCCCCAAAGGGCTTTCCCGCACCCTAGACAGAGCGCGGGGACCTTTGGCTGGACTGGACCACCGGCCCTTAGCGGCTTCGGGACCGGGAAGAGGGGAGAAGGCCTGTCTCCTCCATGAACTCCCGCACCACCCCGAGGAAGCGGCGGCCGTCCAGGAGCAAGGCCAGGGCCGCCCAAAGGACCGCCTCCCGGAAAGCCGTAGGGGCCAGGTTAAAGGCCACAAGGAAAGGCGCGAAGGTGGGAGGCACCTGGAGGAGCATGGAAAGGCTCTTCCGGGGGTGGCGGAGGAGGAAGACCAGCGCCAACACCGCCCAGGCCCAGGCGAACCCCACGGGCACAAGCCCTGCCTCCGCCAGGTAAGCCCAGCCCGCCCAGGCCAGGCCCGCGTCCAGGGGATAGTCCCAAG
>BBBL01000181.1 GCA_001311545.1 Thermus kawarayensis JCM 12314
CCGGGCCACGATGGCCGCGTGGGAGGTGCGCCCGCCCCTCTCGGTGACGATGGCCGCCGCCTTCTTCATGATGGGCTCCCAGTCGGGATTGGTGGTCTCGGTGACCAGAACCTCCCCCTCCTGGAAGCGGTCCATCTCCTTGGGGTCTTGGAGGATGCGGGCTTTCCCCGTGGCGATGGCCTCTCCCACGGCGAGGCCCTCGGCCAGCACCTCTCCCCTCTGGAGGAGGCGGAAGACGCGGAGGACCGGGGTCTTCTGGGAGTGCACGGTCTCGGGCCGGGCCTGGAGGACAAAAAGCTCCCCCGTGGGGCCGTCCTTGGCCCACTCAATGTCCATGGGGGTGGGGCTTCCCCGCTTTCGGGAGTAGTGCTCCTCTATGCGCAAGGACCAGTCGGCGAGAAGGAGGACCTCCTCGTTCCTCAGGGCGAACCGGTTCCGCAGGTAGGGGGGCGTGGGGCGGTTCTTGAGCCTTCCCTCCCTGGGGTCAAAGGCCAGGGTGAGCTCCTTGGCGCCCAGCTTTTTGTAGACCACGGCCCGGTAACCCTGCCGGAAGGTCTCCTTGTGCACGTAGTAGCCGTCGGGGACCACCCGGCCCTGGACGATGTTCTCCCCCAGCCGTAGATGGCCGTGAGGTAGACGAAGCCCCGGTGGCCGGTGTCGGGGTCTAGGGTGAAGACGACCCCGCTTGCGGCCTCGTCCGCCCGCACCATGCGCTGGACCCCCACGGAGAGGGCCACCTTGAGGTGGTCAAAGCCCATGTGGGCCCGGTAGCTGATGGCCCGGGCGGTGAAGAGGCTCGCCATGGCCCGCTTCACGTGGAGGAGCAGGTCCTCCTCCCCCTGCACGTAGAGGTAGCTTTCCTGCTGGCCGGCGAAGCTCGCGTGGGAAGGTCCTCGGCGGTGGCGCTACTCCGCACGGCCACGGGGATCTCCTCCTCCCCCGCTTCCTCGGAAAGCCTGCGGTAGGCCAGGAGGATCTCCTCCCTCAGGTCCGGCGGGTACTCCCCCTTGAGGATCAGGTTCCTAAGGCGGCGGCTCGCCCTTTGCAGGGCCTTGGGGTCGTCCGGACTGAGCCCCGTTAGCTCCCGGGCCATGGCCTCCGTGAGGCCGTTGTGCGCCAGGAAGTACCGGTAGGCCTCGCTGGTGGTGGCGAAGCCTTCCGGCACCCTGACCCCCAGGGGGCCAAGCTCCCGGATCATCTCCCCCAGGGAGGCGTTCTTGCCCCCCACCAGGGGCACGTCCTCCAGGCCCACCTCCTGGAAAAACCGCACCCACTTCATGGGATCCCTCCTTTTCTTAGGGCCTCCTTCAGCACCTTCTCGGCGCTTTCCCCTTCGTACAGGGCCTCTTCCGTGAGGAAAAGCCGGTGGGGCAGGGCGAGGAGGGCGGCGTCCTTGAGCTCCTTCCAGTCCACCAAGGGCTTCTCCCGCAGGTGGGCGAGGGCCTTGGCCAGGGCGAGCCAGGCCTTGGCCCCCCGGGGGGAGAGGCCCATGCGGAGGCGCCGGTCCTCGGCGGTGAGGAAGGCCACGTGGGTGATGGCCAAGAGGGCCTCCTTGGCCACCCGCACCCCCTTGGCCTCCTCCTGGGCCCCTAGGAGGTCCACCTCCACGGGGCCCGGGGGTTTTGGCTCCTCCGTGAGGATCCGGAGCCACACCTCCCGCCTCGGGGGGCGGAAGGGGATCTTGGCGGTGAAGCGGTCCAGCTGGGCCTCGGGCAGGGGGTAGGTGCCCTCCAGCTCCAAGGGGTTTTGCGTGGCGATGACGAAGAAGGGCCTGGGCAGGGGATAGCGCACCCCTCCTACGGTCACGGCCCTTTCCTGCATGGCCTCGAGGAGGGCCGACTGCACCTTGGGGGGCGCCCTGTTGATCTCGTCCGCCAGGACCACCTGGGCGAAGAGGGGGCCTTTTGTGAACTCAAAGCGGCCCTCCTTGAAGATCTCGCTTCCCGTGAGGTCCTGGGGGAGGAGGTCCGGGGTGAACTGGATGCGCTTGTAGGAGAGGCCGCTGGCCTTGGCGAAGCTTTCGGCGAGGAGGGTCTTGCCCAGGCCCGGCGTCCCCTCCAAGAGGGCGTGCCCCCCGGCGAGAAAGGTGGCCAGGAGGGCCTCTATGGCCTCCTCCTGCCCGAAGAGCGCCTCTTCCAGGGCTTCCCTCAACCCCGCCAGGCCCACCCTAGCCCTCCTGGGCCCTTTCCTGGACGATCTTCTGGGCCAGGTGCGGGGGGACCTCGGCGTAGTGGCTGAACTCCAGGGTGTAGGCCCCCGCCCCCCCGGTGAGGCTGGGGAGGGTCTTGTAGTACTCCAGGACCTCGGCCAGGGGCACCTCGGCCCGCACCGCGCTCAAGGCCCCCTCCTGCTCCATGCCCAGAATCCGCCCCCGCCGGGCCTGGAGGTCGGAGAGGATGTCCCCCACCCGCTCCTGGGGAACGAGGACCTTGATCTGGTAGATGGGCTCCAGAAGCACCGGGTTCGCCTCGGCCATCACCTTCTTGAAGGCAAGGCTTGCGGCGATCTGGAAGGCGAGGTCCGAGGAGTCCACCTCGTGGTAGGAGCCGTTGAAGACGATGGCCTTAAAGCCCATAACCGGAAATCCCGCCAGGACGCCCTTTTTGGCGGCTTCCAGGATGCCTTCCTCAATGGCCTCCTGGTACTTGCTGGGGATGACCCCGCCGGTGATGCGCCACTCAAAGCCGTACTCGGGGGCGGGTTCCAGCCTCAGCCAGACGTCCCCGTACTGGCCGTGGCCCCCGGTCTGCTTCTTGTACTTGCCCTGGCCCTCGGCCACCTTCTTGATGGTCTCCCGGTAGGGTACCTTGGGCACGGAAAACTCCACCTCCACCCCGTAGTCCCCTAGGCGCTCCTTGGCGGTGGTGAGGTGGAGCTCCCCGTGTCCCCAGAGGAGCATCTCCCCGGTCTCCTCCTGGCGCTCCACCCTGAGGCTCGGGTCCTCCTCCAGGAGCTTCCGCAAGGCCTCCCCCAGCTTGGCCTCGTCGGTGCGCCCCTTGGGGTGGAGGGCCACGGGCACGTTGGGCTCGGGCAGGCGGGCGAAGGGCACCTCCTCGCTTTCCGGCCTTTCCCCCTGCCAGAGGACCATGCCCCGGTGGAGGCTTTCCGCCTTGGGAAGGCCCAGGATGTAGCCCGCCTCCGCCTCCTCTACCTCCAGAAGGTCCTTGCCCATGGGCACGTAGAGGTGGGGGAGGCGCACCGGCCCCGCCTCGCTCTGGAGGCTGTCCCCGGGCCTGAGCCTCCCCCGGTAGAGGCGCACGTAGGCCACCTGGCCCATGAAGGGGTCCACCTGGACCTTGAAGACCTTGGCCAGGGGGGGGCCTTCCCCGAAGCGCTCCTCGGGGGAGGGGAGGGCCTCGAGGATGAGGTCCAGCAGGGGCGAGACCCCGATCCCCGTCTCCCCGGAGGCGATGGCCACCGGTAGAGGAGGCCCTTCCGCACCGCCTCGTGGAAGGCCTTCTCCAGGGCTTCCCCCGTTACCTCCTCCCCCTCTAGGTACTTCTCTAGGAGGCCCTCGTCCGTCTCCACGATGGCCTCCAAGACCTCCTGGCGGAAGCGTTCTGCCTCCTTCCCGGCCTCGGGGACCTCCGCCTCCACCTCCTTGCCCTCCTGGTAGCGGTAGGCCTTCCCGTGGAAGACGTCTATGAGCCCCACCCACCTTCCCCCCTCGTAGAGGGGGAGGTCTATGGGGAGGATGGGGCCTAGGGTGTCCCGGAGGTCCTGGAGAAGGGCGTAGTAGTCCCCGCCCTTGTCCAGTTTGGTGACCACCACCATCCGGGGTAGGCCGAGCCTTTCCGCCACGGTCCAAGCCCTCTCCGTGCCCACCTGCACCCCGGCCTCCGCGGACACGGCTACCAAGGCGGCGTCCGCGGCCTCCAGGGCCCCCCGGATCTCCCCCACGAAGTCCCCGTAGCCCGGGCGTCCAGGAGGAAGACCCGGTGGCCCCGGTGGCGGAGGGGGGCCACCCCGGTGCGCACCGTGGTGCGGTGGAGCCTGGCCTCGGGGGTGTAGTCGGTGGTGGTGGTGCCTTCCTCCACCCGGCCCATGCGCTCCTTGGCCCCCGTGTAGAAAAGAAGGCTTCGGTGAGGGTGGTTTTGCCGCTGCCTGCGTGCCCTACCAGGGCGACGGTTCGGATCATGGTGCCTCCTTCTTGGTGCCCATAGTATAGGGCCAAGGAGGGGGCGATTGTCCCAGGTGCTTTACCTGCCGCGGAGGCTTCTTCAAGAAACGGAGGCCCACCTCCAGGGGGAGGCCCCCAGGGAGGGGGTGGGGC
>BBBL01000182.1 GCA_001311545.1 Thermus kawarayensis JCM 12314
TGCGGCGGCCCAGGACCCCGCCCACCTGGAGGCCCTGGCCCGCAGGCTTGGCATGGTGCGCCAGGAGGAGATACTAAAGAGGCGATGAGGGAAGACCCCGCCCACCTGCTTTTGGAAGACGAGGCCCTGACCGATGGCCTCACCGACGAGGAGGCCGAAACCCTCCTCTCCTGGCTTTTGGGCCTGGCCCAGGAGGCGGGCCCCGCCCAGCTCGCCCACCTCCGCCGCCTGGGCCACGAGATCACCCGCCTTTCCCGGGATTATGGGGTGCCCGTGGAGGACCTCATCGCCCTGGTGGAGCTGGCCTGGGGCGAGGGGGAGGCCCCCGGGCTCCAGGCCTAAAGAACCAGGGCGGAAAGCAGGGCCCGCACCTCCTCGAGGCGGGGGGGTGCGGGGTTTTTGCAGTAGATGAGGGAAACCTGCAGGGCGGCCTCCTCCTTCAGGGGCCGGAGAACGGTGCCGGGGTGAGGAAAGACCCGGTAGGGGGCCAGGGTGAGGTAGACCCCCACCCCGGCGGCCACCAGGCTCACCGCCTGGGGAAAGCGGGCCACCTCCCGCACCACTCTGGGGGCGAACCCTGCCTTGCGGAACACTTCCATAAAGGCCTCGTAGAGGGGCGGCAGGGTTTCCCTGGGGATGAGAAGAAAAGGCTCCTCCCGCAGGTCGCCCAGGGCCACCCGTTCCTCCCCCGCCAAAGGGTGGCCCTCGGGCAGGAGGGCCACGATGGGCACCTCCAAAAGGGGTTCCTCCCCGATCCCCGGGTCCCCCACCTTCAGCCCGGCGAGCCCGTAGTCCAGCCGTCCCTCCTTGAGGGCCCGCACCTGCTCGGGGGTGTGCATCTCCAAGACCTCCACGGGCTGGCCCAGCCCCCGGCGCAGGTGGTCCAGGAGGGGCATGAGGTCGGGGAGGAGGTTCTCCGGCACGCCGAAGCGGACCTCCCTCCTGCCCGCCCGGCGCACCCTTTCCTTGAGGGCCTCCACCTCCTTAAGGAGCCTTTCCCCCTGTTCCTTTAGGGCCTCCCCCGCCGGGGTCAGGCGGAAGGGCCTCCGCTCCACCAGCTTGACCCCCAGCTCCCTTTCCAGGGCCTGGATCTGCTGGGAAAGGGCCGGCTGGGAGAGGTAGGCCCGCTCCGCCGCCTTGTGGAAGCTCTTTTCCTCGGCCAGGAGGAGGAAGAGGCGCAGGCGGCGCAGGTTCATGATAAGAAAAGCTTATCACATGGACCCGGAAGGTTCTATTGGACAAACCCGCCTCCCTGCGCCACACTTAGGGGTGGGTCGGTGTAGTGTAGTTTTCCGCAAGGGGGAGGCATGACGGAAAAAGCGCTGATGGAAGCCTTTAGGGCCCTCTCGCCGGAGGAGCGGGAGCGCCTTAAGCGGGTGGAGGACCAGGAGTGGCTCGAGTCCTTGGAGTACGTGCTCCGGGTGGAAGGCTTTGAGCGGGTGGAGGAGCTTCTCCGCCTTCTGGACCAGCACCTCTACCTCCAGGGCTTCTTTCCCCAGAACCGCCTCAACACCCCCTACCTGAACACCCTCCCCAAGGAGAAGGAACCCCCTTACCCCGGCGATCTGGAGCTGGAAAGGCGCATCGCCAACATCCTGCGCTGGAACGCCGCCATGATGGTCACCCGGGCCAACAAGAGGGCCGAGGGGATCGGGGGGCATATCGCCACCTACGCCTCCATCGCCGAGCTTTACGAGGTGGGCTTCAACCACTTCTTCCGGGGGCCGGAGGCGGGGCTGGACCGGGACCTGGTCTTTTTCCAGGGGCACTCCTCTCCGGGCCTTTACGCCCGGGCCTTTCTGGAGGGGAGGCTTAGGGAGGAGGACCTGGAGAACTTCCGCCGGGAGGTGCACCCCCCTGTGGCGGGGGGCAGGGGGCTTTCCAGCTACCCCCACCCCTGGCTCATGCCCGACTTCTGGGAGTTCCCCACGGTCTCCATGGGCCTCGGGCCCATCCAGGCCATCTACCAGGCCCGCTTCATGCGCTACCTGGAGGACCGGGGCCTGAAGCCCAAAAGCTCCGCCAAGGTCTGGGCCTTCCTCGGAGACGGGGAGCACGACGAGCCGGAGACGGTGGGGGCGTTGCACCTGGCCGCCCGGGAGGGGCTGGACAACCTCATCTTCGTGGTGAACTGCAACCTCCAGCGCTTAGACGGCCCCGTGCGGGGCAACTCCAAGGTCATCCAGGAGCTGGAGAGGCTTTACAGGGGCGCGGGCTGGCACGTGATCAAGGTGGTCTGGGGCTCGGCCTGGGACGGGCTCATCGCCAAGGACAAGGAGGGCCACCTCCTCCGCCGCTTTGAGGCCCTGGTGGACGGGGAGAGCCAGCGCTACGCCGCCTTCGGGGGGAAGGAGCTTAGGGAGCGCTTCTTCAACACCCCCGAGCTCCGGAGGCTCATCGAGGGCATGACGGAGGAGGAGCTCACCGAGCTCACCCGGTCCCGGGGCGGCCACGACCTGGTCAAGATCTACGCCGCCTACAAGGCCGCGGTGGAGCACAAGGGAAGCCCCGTGGTGATCCTCGCCCGCACCATCAAGGGCTACGGCATGGGGCCCACGGCCATGGCCAAGAACGTGGCCCACCAGGTGAAGAAGCTCACCGAGGAGGACCTGAAGGAGGCCCGCGCCTTCCTGGGTATCCCCGTCCCCGAGGAAAAGCTTAAAGACCTTCCCTACTACCATCCCGGCCCCGACTCCCCCGAGGTCCGGTACCTCCTCTCCCGGAGGAAGGCCCTCGGGGGCTTCGTGCCCGAAAGGCGGGTGCGCTTCCAGGGGGGCCTCGAGGTCCCCGGGGAGGAGTTCTTCCGGGAGTTCTACGAGGCTCTGGCGGGCGGGAGCTCTCCACCACCATGGCCTTCGTGCGCATCCTGGCCAAGCTCCTCCGCCACCCCAAGATCGGCAGGTACCTCGTTCCCATCGTCCCCGACGAGGCCCGCACCTTCGGCATGGAGGCCTGATCGCCCAGGCGGGCATCTACTCCCCCCAGGGGCAGCTCTACATCCCCGTGGACGCGGGCACCCTCACCGCCTACAGGGAGAGCAAGGAGGGGCAGATCCTGGAGGAGGGGATCACCGAGGCCGGGGCCATGGCCGACTTCATCGCCGCCGGCACCGCCTACGCCCACTGGGGCATCCCCACCGTTCCCTTCCTCATCACCTACTCCATGTTCGGCCTGCAGAGGATGGGGGACCTGGTCTGGGCCGCCGCCGACCAGAGGACCCGGGGCTTCCTCCTGGGGGCCACCGCCGGGCGCACCACCTTGGAGGGGGAGGGGCTACAGCACCAGGACGGGCAGAGCACCTCTACGCCCTGGCCGCCCCCAACCTTCTGCCTACGACCCCGGCTTCGCCTTTGAGCTGGCGGTGATTCTGGAGGACGGCCTGCGCCGCATGTACGGGAAGGGGGAGGACGTCTTCTACTACATCACCATAGAAAACGAGAACTACGCCCACCCCCCCATGCCCGAGCCCCGGGAGCAGGTGAAGGAGGGCATCCTCAAGGGGCTTTACCTCTTCCGGGAGGGCGAGGGGAAGGGCCCCAGGGTGCAGCTTCTCGGCTCCGGGCCCATGCTGCCCCAGGCCCTAAAGGCCCAGGAGCTCCTTGCGGGCTTCGGGGTGGTGGCGGACGTCTGGAGCGCCACCAGCTACAAGGCCCTTTACCTGGACGCCGTGGAAGCGGAGAGGGAGCGCAGGCTTCTCGGTAAGGCCCGGAAGCCTACGTAGAGGAGGCCCTGGAGGGGCACGAGGGGCCCGTGGTGGCCGTCACCGACTACCTAAAAGCCCTCCCTAGCCTGGTGCGGGACCACGTGGGGCGGCCCTTCTGCGCCCTGGGCACCGACGGCTTCGGCCGCTCGGACACCCGGGAGGCCTCCGGGACTTCTTTGAGGTGGACGCCCGGCACATCGCCTACGCCGCCCTGGCCCTGCTCCACGAGGGGGGCCAGGTGGAGGCGGGGGTCCTGGCCAAGGCCAGGGAGGCCCTGGGACTTAAGCTGGAAGAGGCGCCGCCCCATAGGCGGTAGGGGGAAGGCATGGAACTCAGGCTTCCGGAACTGGGCGACAACGTCACGCAGGCCACGGTGGTGGGGGTCCTGGTCCAGGAAGGGGACCGGGTGGCCCCCGGCCAGCCCCTCTTGGAGCTGGAGACGGACAAGGCGGTCATGGAGGTGCCCGCCGAGGCGGGCGGGGTGGTGAGGCGGGTCCTGGTCAAGGTGGGGGATGAGGTGCGCCCCGGGCAGCCCTTCCTGGAGCTCGCCGAGGCCGAGGGCGGGGCGGAAGC
>BBBL01000183.1 GCA_001311545.1 Thermus kawarayensis JCM 12314
CCGGGCCATCTTCCGTGAGGGAGAAAGGCCCCTCCGGGAGAAGACCCTCAGGGACTGGTACCTCCGCACCCTGGCCGGGCCCTTTAACGGGCAGTACTTCGCCTGGCAGGCCCTGGTGGGGCTGGTCCACGCGAGGCGAGGGGTAACCAACGCCATGATGACCAGCATGTGGGGCTGGGTCACGGAGAGGGTAGCCCAAAGGGCCCAGGAGGCCCTGCCCCCGGAGGAGGCCCGGGCCTTAGAGGAGGCCTGGCGTAGGCTGGCCTTCACCGTAAGCGCCCTCATCTCCGAGGAGTACCTGGACGCTATCTGGAGGCCTTGGCCGAGGCCTTGGGAAGGGAACCCCAGGATTTCCGCCGCTTGGCCCAGGAGGAGGCGGCCAGGCTCCTCCAGGCCCTTACCCCCCGGTGAACCCCTACCGCCTCCTCCTCGCCGCCCCCCACTCGCTCGGGGAAGACCACGGTGGCCCTAGCCCTCCTTCTGGCCCTAAGGGAGGCGGGTTTTAAGGTCCAGCCCTTCAAGGTGGGGCCGGACTACATTGACCCCACCCACCTGGAGAAGGCCGCTTCGCGTAAGCCCTACAACCTGGACGGCTTCTTCCTGGACGAAGAGGGCCTCCTCGCCCTCTTTCGCCACGGGGCGAAGGGGGCGGACTTTGCCCTCATAGAGGGAGTGATGGGGCTCTTTGACGGGAAGGACCCCCTGGGAGAGGAGGGCTCCACCGCCCAGGTGGCGAGGCGCCTCAAAACCCCGGTGGCCCTGGTGGTGGACGCCAAGGGGATGGCGGGTTCCATCGCCCCCCTCGCCCTAGCTTCCGGGACTTCCACCCCGGGGTGCGGGTGGTGGGGGTCTTCGCCAATCGGGTGGGCTCGGAGCGCCACGCCGAGATCCTGAAGGAGGCCCTGGAGGCCGTGGGCCTCCCCCTCCTCGGCTGGCTCCCCCAGGACCCCGCCTGGAGCTTCCCGAACGCCACCTGGGCCTGGTGCTGGCGGGAGAGGTGGCCCCGCCCCTGGAGGCCCTCCGGAGGGCCTTCCGGGTGGACCTCCAGAGGGTCCTCGCCCTAAGCCAGGCCCCTCCTCTGCCGGAGGCCCCGGCCTTCCTCCCCGAAAAACGCCCCTCGAGGGTCCGGGTGGCCTACGCCCGGGACCGGGCCTTTTCCTTCTACTACCCGGAGGCCCTGGAGCTTCTGGAGGCCCTGGGGGCGGAGCTTATCCCCTTTAGCCCCCTGGAGGACGAGGCCCTTCCCGAGGCGGAGGTCCTCCTCTTGGGGGGCGGCTATCCGGAGCTCTTCGCCGGGAGGCTTTCGGAAAACCGGGCCATGCGGGAGGCCATCCGCCGCTTTCCCGGTCCCCTGGTGGCCGAGTGCGGAGGGTACATGTACCTTTCCCAAGGGCTTTGGGTGGGGGAGGACTTCTTCCCCATGGTGGGACTGGTCCCCGGGGGGGCCCGCATGGCGGAGAGGCCCGTCCTTGGCTACCGGGAGGTGGAGGCCTTGAGGGATAGCCCCGTGGCCCAAAGGGGCCAGGTCTTCAAGGGGCACGAGTTTCACTACGCCCGCCTTCCCGCTTCCCCAAGCCCCGCCTGGCGCCGGGCAGGGGGAGGGGAGGTGGAGGGCTTCACGGACGGGCGGGTGCTGGCGAGCTTCGTGCACCTGTACTTGCCCGCAAGGCCTGAAGGGGCGGAGCGGCTTCTATGGGGGCCGAGGCAAGGCCCGGGAAAGGGCGGTTAAACGGGGGGGTCTACAAGCGAAGAATATTAGCACAAGCTAGTAAAGTCGTGAAAAATAACACAAATATCCTACCCCCCATACACCCACCCCACCTCCCGCAGAAGCTCCCCCAGATCCCCCGCAGGCCTCCGGCAAGCCCCATGGACACAGAGATACCCCTTCCCTGCCTCCTTTCCCCTCAGGGCAGGAAGGGCCTCCTCCGGTCCAGGACGAGCTGGGTGAGGGGCAGGTAGAGGCCTAAAGCCTCCTCCGCCAAGGAGGAGGGAAGGGGAAGGGCAAGCTCGGAGCCTTCCCTGAGAAGACGATGGGCCAGCAGGAACCCCGGCAGGGCATGGGGGTAGCGGCCAAGCCAAAGGGCCCTGGCTTCCAAAAGCTTCCACGCCCGCTCCCGGTACCCCTCCTCGGCAAAAATCCCCCCCAGGCGCCAGAGGGCCTCGGCCAGGGCGCTCTCCCCCGTGGGGGTAGCTCCTTCTTCCAACCCGGCGGCGGGAAGGGGCAGGGGCGCCCGGCTGGACCCCTGGCCGGGGCCAAACTCCGCCCAGGCCCTCTCCGCCAGAACCCTGGCCTGCTCCAGGTAGGGCCATTCCCCTGTACTCCCGTAGATTTCCAGAAGGGCCAAGGCGGCAAAGGCCTGGTCCGCGAGGAAGGCCTCCTCCCCCAAGGTACCCCTCCACCAGGTGTGGCGGAGAAGGCCGTTTCTTTGCATCTTCTGTAGGAGAAAGTGCGCTCCCTTTCGGGCGGCTTCCAGATAGGCCCTCTCCCCCATAAGCCTGCCCGCCTCCGCCAGAGCCCGCACCGCCAGGGCTGACCCGTCCGCCAGGACCTTGTCGTCCAGGAAGGGGGGGTGGCGCTTTCTGCGGGCGGCGAGGAGCCTTGCCCGCACCCCTTCTCTCCAACGAGGGAGGTTCTCCCCGAGAACCTGGGCCACCTCCTCCTCCCCCCAGGCGGTGAGGACCGAGCGCTCCCCGAGGTCCTCCCCCAGGGCGAAGTAGCGGCGGGCCAGGGGAAAGTCCTCGCCCAAGGCCTCCTTGAGCTCGGCCTCGGTCCAGGTGTAGTACCGTCCCTCCTCCCCCTCACTCTCGGCGTCCAGGGCGGTGAAGAAACCCCCTTCCCGATGCTGCATAGAAAGGAGCCAGCCTAGGGTTTCCCGGGCCACCCGCAGGAAAAAGGGTTTCCCGAAAAGCTTATAGGCTCCTAGGTAGCCCGGGCCAGGAGGGCGTTGTCGTAGAGCATCTTCTCAAAGTGGGGTAGCCGCCAGAAGCGGTCCACGCTGTAGCGGTGGAACCCGCCCCCCACCTGGTCGTAGATGCCCCCCAGGGCCATGGCCTGGAGGGTTCTGGGGAGGAGGGCCTTGGCCCTTTCCTCCCCGCGCCAGGCCAGGGCCAGGAGGTAGAGGAGGAGGGGGCCCTGAGGAAACTTGGGGGCGGGGAGGAACCCGCCCCACTCGGGGTCAAAGCTCTGGAAGAGGGTTTCCAGGGCCCTCTCCTCCGCCTCCGGAGGGACGGGGCCCGGGGGTGGGGTGAGGCTTCGCCAAAGGGCCCTGGCCAGCCTTTCCGCTTCCCCCTTTAGGCTTTCCCGTTCCTCCCGCCAGGCCTGGGCCACCGCCAGAAGCACCCGCCTAAACCCGGGCAGGTTCCCACGGTCCTCCTTGGGAAAGTAGGTGCCCCCGAAGAAGGGTTTACCCTCGGGGGTGAGGAAGAGGCTCATGGGCCAGCCTCCCTGGCCCGTGAGGCTCAGGAGGGCCTGCATGTAGGCGGCGTCCACGTCGGGGCGCTCCTCCCGGTCCACCTTGACCGCCACGAAGTGGGCGTTGAGGAGGCGGGCCACCTCCGGGTCCTGAAAGCTTTCCCGGTGCATCACGTGGCACCAGTGGCAGCTGGCGTAGCCCACGGAGAGGAAGATGGGCTTGTCCTCGGCCCTCGCCCTTTGGAAGGCTTCCTCCCCAAAGGGGTACCAGTCCACGGGGTCCCCCGCGTGGGCGAGAAGGTAGGGGCTGCGGGCGTCTTTGAGGCGGTTCATTCCCTATCAGCTAGGGCCGGAGGGCCTCGAGGAAGCCCCCTCTCCTTACAATGGGGGCGTGGTGCCGGACGAGACCCTTTCGGCCTGGCTCCGGGAGAACCTGGGGCACGGGGACCTCACGAGCCTCCTGGTGGTCCCGGAGGACCTGGAGGGCGAGGCCGTGATCCTCGCCAAGGAGGAGGGCGTTCTGGCAGGGCTAGGGGTGGCGGGGCGGGTCTTCGCCCTCGCCGACCCCCGCACCGCCTTCACCTCCCTGGGAGAGGCTCGCCCTCAACCTCCTGCAGAGGCTTTCCGGGATCGCTACCCTCACCCGGGCCTACGTGGAGGCCCTGGCGGGCACCAAGACCCAGGTCCTGGACACCCGCAAGACCACTCCCGGGCTTCGCGCCCTGGAGAAGTACGCCGTGCGGGTGGGCGGGGGGAGGAACCACCGCTTCGGCCTCTTTGACGGCATCCTCCTCAAGGAAAACCACCTCCGGGCGGCGGGGTGGGGGGAGGCGGTGCGGCGG
>BBBL01000184.1 GCA_001311545.1 Thermus kawarayensis JCM 12314
CCCCGCCTGGGCCCGGTACCGGAGCCCCAGGGCCTCCGCCAGGGGCCTCAGGGGGATGTAGACCCCATCCTCCCGCTTCCAGGCGGCCCCCTTCCGCGCCGCTTCCCTTTCCTGGGTCAGGATGGTGAAGCTTTTGAACCGGCTTCCCAGGCCCAGGGCCACCTGGCCTTCCCCTTGCCACAGGGCCAGGCCAAGCCCCTGGGCCAGAAGCCGGGCCTCCCCGTAGGCCACCCCCAGGCCCCCGGGGTAGAGGGCTTGGCCCACCAGGCTCCCGCCTTCAGGGGCTTGGGGGCTTGGGCCAGGGCGAGGGCCAGGAAGGGAAGGAGGGGCCAAAGCCTCATAGCTCCTCCAGGGCCCTCTTCAGGGCCTGCTTCTTGTCGTCTTCCTTCTTCTGGTAGGCCTTCTTCCCCCGGGCGAGGCCCAGGAGGACCTTGGCGTACCCCCGCTCGTTGAAGTAAATCTTCAGAGGCACCAGGGTGAGGCCCTTTTGCTCCACCTTGCCGCGGAGCCTGTTGAGCTCGTGGCGGTGGAGGAGGAGTTTGCGCTTGCGGCGGGGGTCTACGTTGGTGTAGGAGCCCTTCTCGTAGGGAGCGATATAAAGGTTTTCCAGGTAAAGCTCCCCGTTCTCAAACTTGGCGAAGCTTCCCGTGAAGTCCACCTTCCCCGCCCTCAAGGACTTCACCTCCGTGCCCTTGAGGGCGATCCCCGCCTCGTAGGTCTCCAGGATCTCGTAGTCGTGCCGCGCGCGGCGGTTCTCCAGCACGGGGCCATCTTACCAGAGGCGGTAGAGGTCTTCCCGGCGGTGCCGGAGGAGGGGGTAGCGGGCCCGGTAGGCTTCCAGGAACGCCCAGTCGGGCTCGGCGAGGAGAAGCCCCTCTTCCTCCCGGTACCCCAGGACCCGCCCGTCGGGGGCGAGGAAGAGGCTTGGGCTTCCCGTGTCCGCCCGGCTCGCCAGGAAGAGGTAGGCCTGGTTCTCCGCCGCCCGGGCCCGGGCCAGGACCTCCAAAAGGGGGGCGTAGGCCCCGGGCCAGGCCGCCCCCACCAGAAAGGCCTGGGCTCCTCTCAGGCGTAGGCCCGGAAGAGTTCGGGGAAGTCCAGGTCGTAGCAGAGGGCGAGGCCGAAGGCGCGGCCCTCCCAGGGGAAGAGGACGGGCCTCTCCCCGGGGCTTAGGCCCTCGTCCCCCTCCTCCTCCGCCGCCCGGTAGAGGTGGAGCTTGGCGTAGGCGGGGCCTTGGGGGAAGACCTGGAGGCGGTTTTGCCCCTCCTCCAGGTGCCCCGCCACGAGGAGGAGGTCCACCTCCCGGGCCAGGTCCCGGAGGGCTTGGGAAAGCCCGGGGGCCTCCCGCCTGCCCAGGACGAGCTCGGGCAGGAGGAGAAGCCCCGCCCCCCGCTCCCTGGCCTCCTGGGCCAGGGGGCGGAGGGCCTTAAGGAGCTCCTCTAGCTTTCCCGCTTGCCCAGGTGGGCCAGGGCGAGGCGCATCACCTTCGGCCAGGAAGCGCCAGGCGCTGGGGAGGAGGAGGGCGGCCCACACCGCCTTCACCAGGTCCCCGGGGAGGAAGGGGAGGAGGCCCATGGCCAGGAGCCCCTCAACCCCGGCGAACTTCCCCGCCCCCATGAGCCAGGCGGCGAGCCAGGGAAGCCCCACCAGGTAGAGGAGGGCGTTGCCGAGGAGCATGGCGAGAAGGGTGCCGAGGAAGCCCCGGTCCAGGCCGAAGCGCTCCACCACAAGCCCCACGAGCCCCGCCGCCAGGGGGAAGGCCAGGAGGAACCCTCCCGTGGGCCCGAGGATCTTGGCCAGGCCCCCGGTGCCCCCGGCGAAGACGGGAAGGCCCATGGCTCCCTCCAGGAGGTAGGCCAGGAGGGAGAGGAAGCCCAGGCGGCTCCCCAAGGCCGCCCCCACCAGGAGGACACCCAGGGTCTGCCCGGTGAGGGGAACGGGGGTGAAGGGGAGGGGGAGGGCGATTTGGGCGGTTAGGGCCACGAAGAGGCTTCCCGAAAGGACCAGGGCCAGGTCGCGGGAAAAGGTCCTGGTGGGCCAGAGGGTCTTGGCCAGGGGTAGGTAGGGCAGGGACTGGGTTTCCTTCATCTACGCCTCCTTGAACCCCCGCAGGGTTCGTCAACCAACATGCCCGAAAGGGGTTTACGTGTCAACCCTCGAGGCAAAGATGGGCAAAAACTTATGGAAAAGGCCCTATACTGGGCTCAAGGCCTCCGTCCCTCACCGAGGGGCCCAAGGAGGCGAGGAGGCGAGCTATGAAGGTAGGCATCAACGGATTCGGCAGGATCGGCCGCCAGGTGTTTCGCATTCTCCACGGGCGGGGCGTGGGGGTGGCCCTGGTCAACGACCTCACCGACAACAAGACCCTGGCCCACCTCTTGAAGTACGACTCGGTCTACGGCCGCTTCCCCGGGGAGGTGGGCTACGACGAGGCCAACCTCTACGTGGACGGCAAGGCCGTGCGGGCCACGGCCCACAAGGACCCCCGGGAGATCCCCTGGAGGGAAGCGGGGGTGGAGGTGGTGGTGGAGTCCACGGGGGTCTTCACCGAGGCCGAGAAGGCCAGGGCCACCTCGAGGCCGGGGCCAAGAAGGTCATCATCACCGCCCCGGCCAAGGGGGAGGACCTCACCGTGGTCCTGGGGGTGAACGAGAAGGACTACGACCCGGCCAGGCACCACGTGATCTCCAACGCCAGCTGCACCACCAACTCCCTCGCCCCCGTGATGAAGGTCCTGGAGGAGGCCTTCGGCGTGGAGAAGGCCCTCATGACCACCGTCCACTCCTACACCAACGACCAGCGCCTCCTGGACCTGCCCCACAAGGACCTGCGCCGGGCCCGGGCCGCGGCCATCAACATCATCCCCACCACCACCGGGGCGGCCAAGGCCACCGCCCTAGTCCTTCCCTCCCTCAAGGGGCGGTTTGACGGGATGGCCCTGAGGGTCCCCACCCCCACCGGGAGCCTTTCCGACATCACCGCCCTCCTCAAGCGGGAGGTGACCGCCGAGGAGGTGAACGCCGCCCTCAGGGCCGCGGCGGAGGGCCCCCTGAAGGGCATCCTCGCCTACACCGAGGAGGAGATCGTTCTCCAGGACATCGTCATGGACCCCCACTCCTCCATCGTGGACGGGAAGCTCACCAAGGCCATGGGCAACCTGGTGAAGGTCTTCGCCTGGTACGACAACGAGTGGGGCTACGCCAACCGGGTGGCCGACCTGGTGGAGCTGGTGGTCCGGAAGGGGGTCTAGATGCGGACCCTTTTGGACCTGGACCCCAGGGGCAAGAGGGTCCTGGTGCGGGTGGACTTCAACGTTCCCGTCCAGGAAGGGAAGGTCCAGGACGAGACCCGCATCCAGGAAAGCCTCCCCACCCTCCGCCACCTCCTTGCGGGCGGGGCCTCCCTGGTCCTCCTCTCCCACCTGGGCCGCCCCAAGGGGCCCGACCCCAGGTATTCCCTGGCCCCCGTGGCCGAGGCCTTGGGGCGGTACCTGCAAGGTGCGCTTCGTACCCTATAGCCCCGGTTCCGAGGAGGCTTACGGGGCGGTGAAGGGCCTCTCCCCGGGGGAGGTGGCCCTTCTGGAAAACGTCCGCTTTGAGCCGGGGGAGGAGAAGAACGACCCCGAGCTTTCCGCCCGCTACGCCAGGCTCGGGGAGGCCTTCGTCCTGGACGCCTTCGGGAGCGCCCACCGAGCCCACGCCAGCGTGGTGGGGGTGGCGAGGCTTCTCCCCGCCTACGCTGGCTTCCTCGTGGAGAAGGAGGTGAGGGCCCTCTCCCGCCTCCTTAAGGACCCCGAGCACCCTTACGCCGTGGTCTTGGGCGGGGCCAAGGTTTCCGACAAGATCGGGGTTCTGGAGAGCCTCCTTCCCCGCGTTGACCGCCTCCTCATCGGGGGCGCATGGCCTTCACCTTCCTCAAGGCCCTGGGGGGGGAGGTGGGGAGGAGCCTGGTGGAGGAGGACCGCCTGGAGCTGGCCCGGGACCTCCTCGCTCGGGCGGAGGCCTTGGGCGTGCGGGTTTTCCTCCCCGAGGACGTGGTGGCGGCGGAGAGAATAGAGCCCGGCGTGGCGACCCGGGTCTTCCCGGCGCGGGCCATCCCCGTTCCCTACATGGGCCTGGACATCGGGCCCAGGACCGGGAGGCCTTCGCCGAGGCCCTAAGGGGCGTGCGCACCGCCTTCTGGAACGGCCCCATGGGGGTGTTTGAGGTGCCCCCCTTTGACGAGGGGACCCTGGCCGTGGGGCGGGCCCTGGCGG
>BBBL01000185.1 GCA_001311545.1 Thermus kawarayensis JCM 12314
GGGGGATGGGGGCCCCGGTGTAGACCGCCACCGCCTCCCCCCTTCCCACCTCCCCGGGGAAGGGCTTCCCGGCGGGGATTCCCCCACCACAAGGAGGCGCACCGGGGTTTCCGGGGAAGCGCCCAAGGTATCCTCCCCCCGGCAGGCGTAGCGTCTATGGCGGTGTCGTCCTGGTCGGGGTGGTCCACCCTGGAAGCGAGGTCCTCCGCCAGCACCCGGCCGTAGGCCTCCTCGAGGGCAACCTCTTCCACGGCAGGCTCCCCTTGGGCCTCGGCCAGGACCAGTTCCAGGGCTTCCTCCACCGTGAGGTTCGTGCGCATGAGCCCAGTCTAGGCCATGGGCGTTCCCCTTAGGAAGACCGCCCCTTGCCGAAGGCCCAGGGCCAGAGGCGATGCCCAGGGCGTAGAGGGCGAGGGTCGCCCCGAAGAGGAGGTCAAAGGCCCTTAGGCCCAAGGCCTCCTGCGCCGCCCCGGAAAGGGCGCTTCCCAAGGCGAAGAGGAGGCTCCAGAGGCGCTTTCCAGGAGGAAGAAGCGGGGCGCTCCTCCTCGGCCAGGTAGTCCATGACCAAGGCGGCGTAAACCGGCCCGGCGGCGTTCATCAGGCCCCCGGACGAGGAGGGCGAGGGTGACCAGGGGAAGCCAAGGAGCCCAGGCCAGGGCGGCCAAAAAGGCAGGGAAAGGGCCTGCACCCCCACGATGGCCCCGAGCCTCCCCACCCGCCTGACCAAAAGGGGCTGGAGGAGCATGGCCGCCCCCGTGGCCAGGGAGGAGAGGGCGAAGACCAGGCCCGTGGCCCCGTAGGAGAGGCCGAACTTCTCCTTCAGATACAGGTTCAGAAAGGGGATGACGAGCCCCGCCCCAAACCCGATGACCACCTGGGGCAGAAGGAGCCTGAGCCATACCCCAAAGCGGCCCCGAAGCCTGGGTGCCTGCCCCCTTCCTTCCGGAAGCCTAGGCCAGGGGAAGGGCCAGCAGAAAGAAGGGCAGGGCGAAGAGGAGGACCCACCGGCCCCCACCCAGTCGGAAAGAGCGCCCGCAAGGAGGGTGGAGAAGAAGCCGCTCGCGTGGTGAGGGCCGCTTGCAGGCTGAAGAGGGCCACGCGCTTTTCGGGGGGCACCAGCCAGGCCATGAAGGGGGCCGCCGCCCCTTGCAAAAGGGCCCCCGCCAGGCCGTAGCCCGCCAGGGAGGGGAAGACCCAAAGCCCCAGGCCCAGGAGAAGCCCGCTCCCCACGGCGAGGGAAAAGGCCAGGTAGAGGCTTTTCAGGTAGCCGAGGCGGGGGATGAGGTAGGCCAGGGGCAGGGCGAAGACCACCCCGGTGAAGAGGAGGAGGGCCTGGGCCAGGCCGATGGCCTGGCGGGAGAAGCCCAGGGCCTCGAGGTGGAAGTTGAGGAAGAAGTAGACCAGGTTTCCCCCGAAGGACCAGAGGAAGCTGACCAAGACCAATCGGTAAGCGGGCGAGGGTTCGCGCACAGCGTCTCCTTTCTTTAGCTTCTCCCTCCCGCGCCCGGCCGGCCTCAGAAATTCCCAAATGGGCTGGCATTAGGCCTGGCGGCTCGGGCAGTAAGGCGCAAGGGCGCAGGAAGGGCAGCGGGGCCTTCTCGCCAGGCAGACGTACCGCCCGTGGAGGACCAGGGCGTGGTGGACGAAGACCCACCGCTCCTTGGGGAAGAGGGCCTCCAGGTCTTTCCCGATCCTCTCCGGGGCCTTGGCCTCCGAGAGGCAGAGCCTCTTTGCAAGGCGGGCCACGTGGGTGTCCACGGCGATCCCGGGCACGCCAAAGGCCGCCCCCAGGACCACGGTGGCCGTCTTCCAACCCACCCCGGGAAGGCGCATCAGGGCCTCCTTGTCCTCGGGCACCTCTCCCCCATGGGCCTCCACAAGCCTTTTCGCCAGGGCCACCAGGTTCCTCGCCTTGGTGCGGTAAAGCCCGATCCTCCGGATGTAGGGCGCCACCTCCTCCGGGGTGGCCTCCGCCAGGGCCTTGGCGTCGGGAAAGCGGGCGAAGAGGGCCGGGGTGGCCTGGTTCACGCTCTTATCGGTGGCCTGGGCGGAGAGGACCGTGGCCACCAGGAGCTGGAAGGGGTTCTCGTGCCTAAGCTCGGTGCGGGCTTCCGGGTAGGTCTTTTCCAGGGCCTCCAAGATCCTTTGGGCCCGGACCTTTTTCGCCTTTAGCCCTTCCTTCGGGCACGCCACGCCTCCAATCTACAATAGGGGGGTGGAAAGGCCCAAGCTCGGGCTCATCGTCCGGGAGCCCTATGCCAGCCTCATCGTGGACGGAAAGAAGACCTGGGAAATAAGGAAGCGCAGGGCCCGCCACCGGGGGCCTCTCGGCATCGTCACGGGAGGATGGCTCATCGGACAAGCGGACCTGGTGGGGGTGGAGGGGCCCTTTAGCGTGAAGGGGCTTCTCGCGCACCGGGAGAAGCACCGGGCGGAGAACGCCTTCCGCTACGAGAAGCCGAGGGCGAGCCTCTTGAACTCGGTGCGGAGCCTCACCCTCTCCCCCGGCCTCAGCCACTTGGCCACGTCCCCGGTCATGCGCAAGGTCACGCCCCCCTCCAGGAGGACCTCCCCGTACCAGCGCCAGTAGACCCCGCGTCCTAGAACCTGGGGCATTTAGTACGCCTTGGCGAAGACCACCCGCTTGCCGTAAGCGGAGGGCCCGCCACAACGGACGCAGAAGCCCTCTTCGGATTCGGCCTCAAAGGGGACGCACCGGGTGGTGGCGGTGGTCTCCTCCTGGATGAGCCGCTCGCAGGCCTTGTCCCCGCAGTGGAAGGCCAGGGCGAACCCCTCCTGCACCGCCTCCTTGAACTCCTCGTAGGTGTCCACCTTCCGGGTGTGGGCCTCCCGGAAGGCCAGGGCCTTTGGTAGAGCTCCTCGTGGAAGGCGTCAAGCTTCCCGGGCAGGACCTCGGGGAGGGCGGCGAGGGGCAGGGTCTCCTTGCCCCCGAGGCGGCTCGCCAACACCGCCTGGCCCCCCTCCAGGTCCTTGGGCCCGAGCTCCACACGGAAGGGCACCCCCTTGAGCTCCCACTCGTGGAACTTGTAGCCGGGGGTGTGCTGGTCCCGGTCGTCCAGGCGAACCCTTAAGCCTCGGGCCAGAAGGGCCTGGCGGAGACCTTGGGCGGCCTCCAGAACCCGCCCGCGGCTTTCCTCCTTGTAGATGGGGACGATGACCACCTGGATGGGGGCGAGCCTAGGGGGAAGGACAAGGCCCTTATCGTCCCCGTGGGTCATGATGATGGCCCCGATGAAGCGCCAGGAGAGGCCCCAGCTGGTGGTGTGCACATACTTCACCTGGAGGTCCCTGTCCTGGAAGGTGATGTCAAAGGCCCGGGCGAAGTTCTCCCCCAGGTAGTGCTGGTGCCCGCCTGGAGGGCCTTGCCGTCCTTCATCATGGCCTCAATGGTGGTGGTGTAGACGGCCCCGGCGAACTTCTCCTTCTCGGTCTTCAGGCCCTCAATCACGGGGATGGCGGCGTACTCCCGGGCGAGGCGGGCGTAGATGCCAAGCATCCTCCGCACCTCCTCTTCCGCCTCCTCCCGGGTGGCGTGGGCGGTGTGCCCCTCCTGCCACAAAAACTCGCTCGTGCGGAGGAAGGGCCTGGTGCGCATCTCCCAGCGCACCACGTTCCCCCACTGGTTCAAGAGCTGGGGCAAGTCGCGCCAGCTCTTGATCCACCTGGACCACATGTAGCCGATGACCGTCTCCGAGGTGGGCCGCACCGCCAAGGGCTCCTCCAGCGCCTCCCCCCCCGCATGGTCACCACGGCCAGCTCGGGGGAGAACCCCTCCACGTGCTCGGCCTCCCTCTTGAGGAAGCCCATGGGGATGAAGAGGGGGAAGTAGGCGTTCTGGTGGCCCGTCTCCTTGAACATGCGGTCCAGGACCCCCTGGATGTTCTCCCAGAGGCGTAGCCGTAGGGGCGGACCACGATGGTGCCCCGCACGGGCCCATAGTCGCGAGCTCAGCCTTTTGGATGACCTCGAGGTACCACTCGCTGAAGTCCTGGCTCTGGGGGGTTAGGCCCTTCTCCTTCGCCATACCCGCCCATCTTACCCCAGTAAAATGGCCCCATGGACCTCTTCCCCGTCTTCAAGGAGCTCGCCCAGAAGACCCCGAGCAAGATCCTCCTCATCGTCTTGGACGGCGTGGGGGGGCTTCCTTTGAACCGGGGGGCCCCACGGAGCTGGAGGCCGCCAGGACCCCGAACCTGGACCGCCTGGCGGAGG
>BBBL01000186.1 GCA_001311545.1 Thermus kawarayensis JCM 12314
CACCACCACGGTCTGGGGGGCTTGGGCTTGTTGGCGCCTGCGGGCCTCCTCTTGGCGCCTTCGCTCCGCCTCCTTAAGGGCGAGGAGCCTCTGCCGTTCCTCCAAGACCTGGGCCTGGAGCTGGGCCAAGGCCCTTTGCAGGCGTTGGCGCTCGGTGAGGGCGTCCCGGAGGAGGGCCTTTTTGCCCTCCTCTTCCTGGCGGAGGCTTTTCAGGGTGGCCTCGAGGCTCTGGCGCTGGGATTCCAGCTCCGTTGGTTCTCCGCCAGGGCCGCTTCCTTGGCGGTGAGGTCGGCGAGGAGGAGGGCGAGGCGCTCCCGCTCCTCCTTCAGGGCCTTGAGGGTGGCCTGGAAAAGGCGCACCAGCTCGGTGTCCTGCCGGGAGATGTAGCCCACCCAGCGGGCCCGCACCGCCAGGTCGGTGAAGGACTGGGCCCGAAGAAGGGGCAGGTACCGGCCGGACCGCTCCCGGTACAGGCTTCGCATGAGGGCCTCGAGCCTCCCCCTCAGGGCGGCCAGGTTCCCCTCCAGCTTGGCGATCCGGGCCTCGGTCTCCCGGACGGCTTCCTTGAGCCGGGCGATCTCCCGGCGCAGGGCCTGCCTTTCCCCCTCGAGGCGGCGGATCTCCTCCTCCAGGCGGGCCTTTTCCGCAAGGAGGTTCTGCACCCGTTGGGAGAGGCGGGCGAGCTCGCGGTTGAGGCGCTGGATCTGGGCCTGGGCCCTCTCGTCCAGGGCGCGGGCTTGGGCGGCCTCGGCCTCCAGGGCCCGCACCCTCTTTTCCTGGGTGGCCACGTCCTGTCCCAGGGCCAGGAAGGAAAGGAGAAGGCAGAGCCAAAGCCAAAGCCTCGCCACCCTAAACCTCCTTGAGGTAGGCCCGGCTGGCCATGTAGGCCCCCCCTGCCCCCAGCACCAGGGCCAGGAAGAGGACCCCAAGGGCGGTTCGCAGGAGATCCCCCTGGCCGAGAACCGGGAGGAAGGGGAGGAGGCCCTGGAGGGCCCGGGAAAGCCCCAGGTAGAGGCTTCCTCCCGAAAGCACCGCCAAAAGCCCGGCCGCCAGGGTGAGGAGGAGGCCTTCCACCACAAAGGGCCCCTGGGCGAAGCGCCGCGTGGCCCCCACCAGGAGCATGATGGAAAGCGCCTCCTTACGGCTTTCCACCGAAAGGCGGATGGACCCCATCACGCTGAAAAAGGTGTTGAGGAGGAGAAGCCCCACCAGCACCCCCATGGCCAGGCGGCTTCCCGAAAGCACCTGCACCAGGCGCTCCGTGAGCTCCCCTCCGTACTCCACCCCTTCCACTCCAGGAAGCTTCCGCAGGCGTTCGGCCACGGTGCGCACCGCCTCCGGGTTCCTCAGCCGGAGCCGCAGGGTGTCGGGGAGGGGGTTTCCCACCAGGTCCTTGGCCTCGGCCAGGTAGGGGTAGTCCAGGACCAGCTGGGCCAGGGCCTCCTCCTTGGGCACCAAGCGCACCTCTCCCACCTCGGGCCAGGCCTGGATCTCGGTGAGGAGGGTTTCCACGTTGGCGTCCGCCTTGAGGAAGGCGGCCACCTCCAGCTCCTTCTCCAGGCTCTGCACCACCCTTTCCAGGTTCCAGAGGAGGAGGCCTAGAAAGTAGAGGAGGGCGAAGGAGACCAAGGCGGTGAAGAAGGTGGCGAGGCTGGCCGTGGGGTGCCTGAGGATCTGGCGAAGGGCCTCGCGGAGGGCGTACACGCCCTATATCTTAAGCTCCCCCGGTGAGAAGGACCTTTAGCGGGTCCTTTTCCTCAGACTTGGCCGCTATACGGCCTTAGGGTAAAGATTGACCTCCTTAAGGAAGCCCCCTGAGCTTCTCCCCTGCCTCCAGAAAGGGCGCCTCGTCCCACGCCATGCTGCCTCCCGGGGTTTCTCGGGAGTATACCCCCTTGCCCCTAAGGCCGCCCCCCTCTAGCACATTTGGCCGGAAGAGAGCCTTGCCCCGGGCCTTGAGCGCCTCCCGCCACCCTTCCAGGGGATAGATCCCCCCCGCCAGGCCTCGAGGCCCCTCAGCTCCCCAAGAAGCTCCACCGCCTCCCGGAACTCCTCCCGGGTGTAGGTGTAGCTCCCCAGGAGCCCCACCTCCTTGAACCAGAAGGGGGAGAGGTCCACGAGCTCGAGCCCCGGGGCCCCAAAAGGAGCACCCTTCCCCCTTCCCGGGCGAGGGCGAGGGCCTCCCGGAAGCCCCTCCCGCTTCCCGAGGCCTCCACCACCGCCTCGTACCCGCCCCTAGAGCCCTCAAAGAGGAGGTAGCGGTAGCGCTTGGCCCTCTCCCGGAGGCCTCCTTGGCGCTGGCGAAGACCCCGTCCGCCCCGAAGGCCTTCGCCCTCTCCGCCTGGTGGGGGTACTTGGCCACGGCGAAAAGCTTCCCGTGTAGCCCAAGGCCCTTAAGAGCCTCACCGCCAGGAGGCCGATGGTCCCCATCCCCAGCACCAGCACCTCCCCGGGCCAGGGTCTGAGCTTCCTCAGGCCCCTGAGGACCACCGCCAGGGGCTCGGCGAAGACGGCCCGTTCGTCGGGAACCCCTTCGGGAACGGGGAAAAGCCTCTCGGGCCGAGCCAGGACCCACTCCCCCCACCCCCCCGGGAGGTCCCGGTTGTAGCCCAGGATCCCCGGGGCCAAGGAGCCTTCCGCCACGTTCTGGCAGAGCCCCTCCTCCCCCCTTTGGCACATGGGGCAGGGGGAAGCCCCCTTTCGGCGCAGGCGAGGAGGGGGTTCACCGCCACCCGGCTTCCCTCCACCTCCCCCAGGATCTCGTGGCCGAGGACGGCGGGGAAGGAGAAGAAGGGGCTTATGGTGGGGGGGCTTTTCCCGTAGAGGAGGGCGAGGTCCGAGCCGCAGACCCCGCTTAGGCGCACCCTGACCTTGAGGAAGCCTTCCCGTTCGGGAAGGGGGACCTCGGCGAGCCTGAGGGGGAGGAGGCTTTTGGGGAAGCGCTTGCCGAGAAGCCTCGCCCCCAGGAAGCGGGGGAGGGAGGGGGTGTAGAGGAGGGCCTTCATGTCATGGGCACCGTGCGGATGAGCCTGCCTCAATGCGCTCCAGGATCTCGTCCAGGCTGCGTCCGGTGATGGTGAGGCCGTGGTTCTTGAGGCCCACCACCGCCCGGGTGGGGTCAGGGGCCTCCCGCACCTTCTCCGCCACCGCCTGGGCCAGCTCGTAGGTGCCGCAGGGGTAGTTGAAGGGGGTGGCCGGGACCCCCTCCATCCAGGCGTGGACGTGGAGGATGGCCCCCACCCGGGGTGCTCGCGGTAGATCATCCAGTGCTCTATGGCGTCCACGCTCACCCGCCTGGGCTCCACGTGGGGAGGGACGGAGAGGAGGATGGCGTTCCTTCGGGGTCGTAGTCCTTCACCATGAGGATGTCCCGGCCGATCTCCTTGAGGTTCGCCTTGTCCACCCCGCTTGCCGACATCCAGAAGCGCCTTTCGTCCTTGCGCACGGAGAGGTTCCCGTAGGAAAGCCCCCCGATGCCGTAGAGCCTTTTCACGTGCCTCAGGTCCTCGGGGGGGAGGATCTCCTCAATGGGGAAGGGGGCCGGGAGGAGGTCCCAGGCTTTCAGCCTCTTCCCCGCCCGGTGCATGCTCTCGGTGAGCTCGTCCCCCTGCCAGAGCTCGGGCTCGAGGTCCGGCTCAAAGACGTTGTTGATGACGAGGCGGCTGCAGGCGATGGGCCTTAAGCGCCCCGCCACCCGCTGGTAAAACCCCTCGCCCTCGGGCTCCTCGTAGTGGCCGAGCTCCAGGGTGAGGAACTTCACCCCCCGGCCCGGCGCGTAGGCCAAGAGGACGTTGGAGAGCGCCCGGACCAGGTAGGGGTAGAGCTCCCGCAAGGGGTCTTGGGGGAAGGCGGGAAGCTCCATGGCCGAGGCCACGAAGGTGGCCTGGGCCTTGCGGCGGTAGGGCCTGGGGTTCTCCGGGGTGATGGCGTTGAGGACCAGGTTGGGGGCTTCGGATTCGGGGTTAAAGCGGAAGCCTGGGCCTCGAGGGCCTTCCCCACCCCCTCTAGGAGGGTCTTAAGCCTGGGCGTCGGTTCCCCGTGGATGAGGTACTCCCACATAGGACCTCCTTGCTCTGGCCTTTAGGCTACCCCATACTGGGTCCATGGCGGAAGCGCTCTGGGGGAAGAGCGCCCTCCTCCCGGGGCTTCGGGTGGGGCACTTCACCGATGAGGAGGCCCTCACCGGGTGCACCGTGGTCCTGGTGGAGGAGGGGGCGGTGGCGGCGGTGGACGTGCG
>BBBL01000187.1 GCA_001311545.1 Thermus kawarayensis JCM 12314
CCGCCCCGTGCCCCAGCTACCCCTCAAGGCGGAGGGCGGCCTACTGGTGGCCGCCGGGGAGTTTCTGGGCGAGGTGGGGGTCAAGGCGGAAGCCGGCTCCTGGTGCCGCGTCTAGGAGGGAAGCATGTACAAGTGGCTAGACGAACGCCTGGACCTCACGGGGCTCTACCAAAAGGTGCTCCGCAAGGCCTTTCCCGTGCACCACTCCTTCTTCCTGGGGGAGATCACCCTCTTCGCCTTCGTGGTCCTGGTGCTCACCGGCATCTTCCTCACCCTGAACTTCGAGCCCTCCATCCGCGAGGTCAAGCTCCCCGACGGGCGCACGGTGCCCGCCGCCTACGGGAGCATCCTCTACATAGACAGCCTCCCCTTCGGGGCGGTGATCCGGAGCCTCCACCACTGGTCGGCCCACGTGATGATCGCCGCCGCCTTCCTCCACATGCTCCGGATCCTCCTCACGGGGGCCTACAAGAAGCCCCGGGAGCTCAACTACCTGGTGGGGCTTGGCCTGCTGGGCCTGGCCGTGGTCACCGCCTTCACCGGCTACGCCCTCCCCTACGACAACTACGCCGTGACCGCCACCCGCATCGGCTACGGCATCGCGGCCTCCATCCCCTGGATCGGGGGCACCCTGGCGGAGGTGATGTTCGGAGGGGAGTTCCCGGGCTCGGCCAAGTCCATTCCCCGGCTCTTTAGCCTCCACGTCCTCTGGCTTCCCCTCCTCCTCATGGCCTCATCGGGCTCCACCTGGTGGTCATGATCAAGCAGAAGCACACCCAGCCCCGCTACGCCGAGCGGGTGGCCCCGGGGAAGATCCTGGGGGTCCCCATGTACCCCCAGCAGATGGTCATGATGATTGTCCTCTTCGCCCTTTACGTGGGCATCATGACCATGATCGCCGGGGCCTTCCTCGCCCACCCGGTGGAGGCCTTCGGCCCCCCCACCCCCAACACCCCGGCGGTGAAGCCTGACTGGTACTTCCTCTGGATCTACGGCATCCTGCAGCTCATCCCCTCCAGCTGGGAGTTCCGCCTCTTCGGGGCCACCATCGGCCCGGAGTTCATCGGAGGGGCGGTGGTTCCCGGGGTCCTGGCCCTGGTGGGCCTCCTTCTGCCCTTCGTGGACACCCGTAAGGACAAGATGCGCTACATGGAACTCCCCTCGGAGCACCCGGTGCGCACCAGCGCCATCCTGGCCCTTATGGTCTTCTTCCTGATGGCAAGCCTCGCCGGTACAAGATTGACTTCCAGCAGCAAGGCCTCCTCCTGGGGAATAACGCCGTGCTCTGGACCTTGGTCCTGGGAGGGCCCCTCCTCACCTTCTTCCTCTCCTACACCTTAATGCGCATCTTCTACGGGAGAAGAGAAGGGGAAAAGGCCCTCTAGTACCACCCCCTGCTGGCCCATGCCAGCAGGGGGGCCCAAGCCTAGGTGAAGGCAAAGGAAAGCCCCCGCCAGAGGCGGGGGCTTTCGGCCAAGCAAGTTTACTTCTTTTCCTCCTCCAGCCCCAGGCTTGCCAGGAGGTCGCCGTAAAGGTCCCCCAGCTTCACGCTGGTGGTGGCGGTGGGCACGGCGGAGGCGTCGTAGAGGTTGTACTCGGCCACGGCCCCGTACTCGTACTCCCGGCGCTCCTCCGGGCGGCCTTTGGGCTTGCGCTTGCCCCGGGCCTCCTTGCCCTTGGGACGGCGGGGCCTCTCCTCCTCCACCTTGGGGGGAGGCGGCGGGAGGAGGCGCTTGCGGGAGAGGGAGATGCGTTGCTCCACGGGGTCAATGTTGAGGACCACCACCTCCATCTCGTCCCCCTTCTTGAAGAGGAGGGCGGGGTTTTCCACGCGCCCGTGGTCCAGCTCGGAAACGTGGACCAGGCCTTCCATGCCCGGCTCCACCTCCACGAAGACCCCGAAGTCGGTGACCCCGGTGATGCGGCCCTTGACCACGGTGCCGGGAGGGTACTTCTCCGTGAGCTGTTGCCAGGGGTCGGGCTGGGTCTGCTTGAGGCCCAGGGAGAGGCGGCGCTCGGAGGGGTCCAGCCTGAGGACCACGGCCTCCACCTCGTCCCCCTCCTTCACCACCTCGGAGGGGTGCTTGGGGCGCTTGGTCCAGGAGAGCTCGGAGATGTGGATGAGGCCCTCGAGGCCCGGCTCCACCTCCACGAAGGCCCCGAAGGGGGTGAGGCCCACCACCTTGCCCCGGACCCGGTGCCCACGGGGTACTTCTCCGCCACCGTGGACCAGGGATCGGGGATGAGGGCCTTGATGGAGAGGTTGACCCGCTCCTTGGCCGGGTCAACGGAAAGCACCTGGCCCGCACCCTCTGCCCCTTCTGGAGCACCTCCCGGGGATGGCCGAAGCGGCCCCAGGTGATCTCCGAGCGGTGAACCAGGCCGTCCACGGGACCCAGGTTGACGAAGACCCCGAAGTCGGTGACGTCCACCACGGTGCCCTCCACCACCTGGCCGGGCGTCAGGCCCTGCAAGAAGGCCTCCTTGGCCTTCTTCTGCTCTTCCTCCAGAAGCACCCGGCGGGAGAGGAGCACCCGTCCCTTCTTGCGGTTGAACTCAATGATCTTGGCCGGGATCTGCTGGCCCAGGTAGGCGTCCAGGTTAGGGGTGCGCCTCAGGTCCAGCTGGGAGGCCGGGATAAAGGCCTCCACGCCATCCAGGTCGGCGACCACGCCCCCCTTGACCTTCTCCTTCACCGTGACGGTGACCGGCTCCCCCTTTTCGTAAAGGGCCTGGATCTGGTCCCAGTGCTCCTGGGCCTCCACCTTCTTGCGGGAAAGGAGCACCTGCCCCGTCTCGGGGTCCACCTTGATCACCTGAACCCGCACGGTGTCCCCCGGCTTCAGGAGGTTCTTGAGCTCCTCCTCGGGGAGGGCCTTCTCCGTGAGCTGGTTGAAGGGGATGACGCCCTCGGTCTTTGCGCCGATGTCCACCGCCACGCCTTCGGAACCCACCAAGACCACCGTGCCCGTCAGGACCTGGCCGGGGCGCACCCGCTTCTCCAGGCGGGCCTCGGTCTCCTGAAGGGCCTGTTCCATGCTGAAGGTCTTTTCTGGGGTCTGGGTCGCCTTTTCTTCCATGCCGCCTCTTTCCTCCTTACGCGCCTCCCCTCGGGAAGGCGGGCGCTTTGCGCGCGCGTCCACACGAAAAGGCGGGGGAGAACCTTCACTCCCCGCTTCCGTGGGAACGAGCCCCGAAGGGCATACCCTTCCTTTATACCACGGGGTAGGCTTCCTGCCAAGGGGCACCGGGCCCATAGGGGGCAGGGCATAATGGGGCCATGGAAACCCTGGAATGGATGAAGGCGAAGCTTCCCGACTTCCTCAAGGACCTCGAGGCCTTTGTGCGCCGGGAGTCCCCCTCGGGGGACCTTTCCGGCCTCAAGGAGGCCGCCGCCTTTTTAGAAGAGGCCTTCGGGCCCTTGAAAGGCCGGCTTTCCCGTAAGGACACCCCCAAAGGCCCCGTCCTCCTCCTCAAGCGGGAAGGGGAAGGGGCCCCCGTGCTTGTCCTCTGCCACTACGACACCGTCCATCCCAGGGGAAGCTTCCCCGAGGCCTTCCGCCTGGAGAGGGAGAAGGCCCTGGGCCCCGGGGTCTACGACATGAAAGGGGGATCATCGCCCTCCTCTACGCCCTGCGCCACGCCGAGGCCACGGGGAGGAGGCTCCCTTCCCTGGAGGTCCTCTTCACCCCCGATGAGGAGGTGGGCTCCCCGGAGAGCCGCCCCCTCATTGAGGCCGCCGCCCGGAAGGCCCGGGCCGCTCTGGTCCTCGAGCCCCCCACGGGGGAAGGGGACCTGAAGGTGGCCCGGAAAGGGGTGGGCCTCTACCGCCTCAAGGCCCTGGGCAAAGCCGCCCACCAGGGGGTGGAGCCGGAGAAGGGCGTGAACGCCATCCTGGAGCTCGCCCACCAGATCCTGAAGGTGGCGGCCCTGGAGGACCGGGAAAAGGGCACCACCTTGGGCCCCAACGTGGTCCGGGGAGGCACGGTCTCCAACGTGGTGGCCGAGGAGGCCGAGGTGGAGATAGACCTCAGGGTCTGGACCCTGGAAGAGGCGAAGCGGGTGGAGGAAGGTCTCAAGGCCCTCACGCCCCTCCTCCCCGGGGCCCGGCTTTCCCTCACGGGTGGCCTCAACCGCCCCCCCATGGAACCCACCCCGGAAAGCCTGGCGCTCTTCCAAAAGGCCCAGGCCATCGGGGAGAGGCTGGGCCTCGCC